>NZ_JBFBCE010000003.1:0-219230 GCF_040689595.1 Streptosporangium sp. NPDC051023
TCCCGGTAGACGACCGGGTTGATAGGCTGGAAGTGGAAGCGCGGTAACGTGTGGAGCTGACCGGTACTAATAGGCCGAGGACTTGACCACAAAGCAACGTCTTGTTGCACTGTTGTGGGGTTCTTCGCGGCGCTCTGTATCCTTTGTTGGGTCGGAGTGCGCAGATCCTCTTGTGTGTGAGGTGTGTTGCTCGCGTCCACTAGGCAATTCTGAGACAACAAGCGCCGGGTTGGTGTTTGATAGTTTCATAGTGTTACGGCGGTTATGGCGGAGGGGAAACACCCGGTTACATTCCGAACCCGGAAGTTAAGCTCTTCAGCGCCGATGGTACTGCACCGGGGACGGTGTGGGAGAGTAGGTCGCCGCCGGACAATCTTTTGAGGGAGGGTCACCCGTTTGGGTGGCCCTCCTTCTGCATTTTGGGGGCTACCCGGTTCGGGTGGCCCTTTTTGCGTTTCCAGAGCATTTTCCGATGTTCAGGCGTGGAGTCGTCCTGAGAGCACGGTCACCGCGCGCCCGGCCAGCTCGACCCGGTCGCCTCGGACGGTGGTGCGGATCGAGCCGCCGCGTTCGGACAGCTGGGCGCCGACCAGGGTGTCGGGGCCGAGCTTGCCCGACCAGTACGGTGCCAGGGCACAGTGGGCCGAACCGGTCACCGGGTCCTCTGGAACACCGACCCTGGGGGCGAAAAACCGGGAGACGTAGTCCGCGCCGGGCTGCGATGCTTGGGCCGTGACGATGATCCCTCTCGCGTCCACGGCCTCCAGCGCGCGGAGGTCGGGAGAGACGGTCCGTACCGCCTCCTCGGACTCGACTTCAACCAGATAGTCCAAGTCGTTCCTACCGACCCAGCAAGGCTCGACCCCGAGCGCCTCAGCCAGCCCTTCTGGAGGACCTACCTCCTGAAGGACCTTGGCGGGGAAATCCATACGGATCAGACCCGTGTCGTCCCTGGTCACGGACAGGATTCCGCTCTTTGTCGCGAACCTGAGGGTTTCCGCAACCGAGCCTGTGGAATACAGCACGTGCGCTGCGGCCAGGGTCGCGTGTCCGCACAGGGACACCTCGACCAACGGGGTGAACCAGCGGAGTGAGTACGGTTCGCCGGCCTCTCCGCTGAGCAGGAAGGCTGTCTCAGAGTGCCTCATCTCTGCGGCGAGAGCCTGCATCCAGGCGTCCGACGCAGGATTGTCGAGTATACAGACCCCTGCGGGGTTACCCTTGAAAAACTGATCAGTAAACGAATCAACTGTATAGATATGCATGACGTAACCCTAGCCGTGTAGGAGATAAGCGATCCAAAGCGGGTAGAGGGACCAGGCAGACCGGTGCGCTAGCCGTACAAAGTGGGAATATGCGCTGGGCGTGTCGCGCGGCGAACCTTACTTCGTCGGTTACCGTCCAAGGGTGTAGGGACAGGCCGAGCGCGGCGTGGTCCTGAGGAAAGGACGAGCCGATGGGGGCAGTGCGTAAGGTGGCGAGCTACCTTGGTCTGGGCGGTGCGGAGGACTACGACGAGGCCTACGACTACGAGGACGAGGTCGACGCCGAGGGTGAGGACTGGCAGCCCGCTTCCGAGCGCGCGGCCAAGCGCTGGCGCGCGATGGTCGAGCCCTCACGGATCGTCATGCTCACGCCGCGTATGTACAACGACGCTCCGACCATCGGCAAGCACTTCCGCGAGGGCCAGACCGTCATCATGGACGTCAACTGCATGAGCACCGCGGAGGCCACGAGGATGGTCGACTTCGCGGCTGGTCTGGCCTATGGCTGCGAGGGCCGCATCGAGCGCATCGCGGAGAAGGTCTTCCTACTGGCTCCAGCAGAGGTGGAGATCACCACCGCCTGATTTCCTGGGACGACAGATTTCCAGGGGCGGCGGTGCTCCATGGCCCGGTGACCCTGGTTCTCGGGATGACCATCGCGTTCACCGGGTCGCGCGCCGCTCGCCGTACCGGTGCCGTCAGGGACCTTGGAGACGGCGGGAGAGCTGAGAGGACGAAGGGGCGGAGCGCTTGGGGGAGCGCTCTGTTCCGTGTCGCGGGCTTGGAGAGGCCCGCGAGGTTCGTCGGTTAGGCCGCTCGCGGGCCTCTGCGGAGCAGGCGGATCAGCTCCGCCAGGTCGGAGTTGGCTCCCTGGGAGCGCTTCTCGGCCTCTCTGGCGTACTCGTGCAGCGCCCACACCGCGCCGTCGGCCAGCTCTCGCAGCTCGGAGAGCTGTTTCGTGACGTACTCCGCATCCGCCCGCTCGCGTTCGCGATGAAGCCAGAGCTGATGGGCTCCTCCCCCGGCCAGGAGCAGCGCCAGCGCGGCTGCGGGCAGCGCGATCGGGGTGACGACCGCGGCGACCAGGGCCGCGACCGCCAGGGTGAGCAGGGCGTAGGCGAGCCAGGGCCTGCCTCGTGTGGGGACGCCTTCCACGGTGATGTGCCGTTCGGCGGCGGCGAGCGACTCGGGGTCGGGTCCTCCGGGACGGAGGATCACCTGGTGTCCGAGGAGCGGCATGGTGACCGACTCCGGCGGGGCGACCTGGGTGGCCTTCGCGAGGCCTTCGGCGGCGGTTCGCACGATCGGCGCGACGACGTGCAGGGCGATGGCCGCGAGAGAGGTGTCGGAGCAGGGGCGCAGGTCGGCGAGGAGGTGCTCGACGAGCGGCTTCGTCGGCCTCTCCGGGGCGTGGGAACCAGGTGGCGTGCCGGAACCGTCCGAGGGGCCTGAGCCGTTCAGAGGGCCGTGTGGAGCGCCGGGAGCGGAACCGTTCGAGGTGCCGGGGACGTGGGACGCGGTGGGGCCGTGTGGGGTGCCTGGGGCGTCGAGGGTGTCGGGAGTGTCCGAGCCGATCAGGTCGCGCAGCACGCTCAGCGTCTCGCTCGCGGCCCACGGGGTTGAGGGCGTGCCCGCACGACCAGCGGGTTTCCCCGCGGCACCCGTCCTGGTGGTGGTGATCTCGGTGCAGCGGCCGAGCAGGCGACTCAGCTGGTCCGCGGCCTGCACCGGTTGTGCGAGCTCGGGGAGCTCGGCCAGCTCGGGAAAGTCGACCAGGGACGGCGGCACGACCATCGACGGTTCGTGCAGGGTCAGCGCGCTCAGCCACCTGGCGGGCTCACAGTGTGAGGGTACGGCGACCGCGTCGAGCTTGCGGAGCACGAAGATCTTGCCCGCCGGGCCGTACGCGCCCTGGGCCGCGGCGAGCCAGAGCGCGCGCTGGCCGTGGGTCACCGGACGGTCGAGGGACAGCTCGCCGAAGGCGATGCCCATCCAGGAGGCGTGAATGCGGTCGCCCTGCCCGCACAGGGCCAGGGCGAGGCACAGGAACAGGGCGGTGCGTCGCTCGTCGAGCTGGGCGGCCCGGCCGAGGGGTTCGAGGGCGTCCTCACCGCGGACGAGCAGCACGAGAGCCTCGACGGCGGGGGACAGCCAGTATCCGGGGACGTTCGGTGAGCTCGCCGGAATCGTGGAACAGGTGGCGTCGGAGGCCAGGTTCGCCAGGAGCGCCTCGGTGTGACGGCGCAACTCCGTCCTGGCGTGAGGGTTCGCGGTCAGGTCTGTGCTCAAGGCAGAGAACTCTCCGAAGTCGTGACCGGTGACCGCGCCAGCGTAGTGCGATTCGGTCATCCCCGGCGGGAGGCGCGCCGAACCCAACTTTGCCGGATGATCGCCTTGATTTGCCGAATCAAGGCGATCATCCGGTGAATGGCTACATACGTTCGGGCACCGGGACGCCGAGCAGGCCCAGACCGGTCTCGAGCACGCGCAGGGTGAGCGCGCACAGGGCGAGTCGTGAGGCGCGGGTGGCCTCGTCCTCGGCCTTCAGGACGGGGCACTCCTCGAAGAACGTGGTGAAGGCGCTCGCGGTGTCGAAGAGGTAGGCGGCGAGCCTGTGCGGGGTCGAGTTCTCCGCGACCTCCGCCACGATCGCGCCGAACCCGAGGAGCTTCAGTGCCAGGGCGCGCTCGGCCGGGTTGCCGAGCACGATCGGGCCGGTCGCCTCGGCCGGATCGACTCCGCCCCTGCGGAAGATGGAGCGGATCCGCGCCTGGGCGTACTGCAGGTAGGGGCCGGTGTTGCCGGTCAGCGCGAGCATGCGGTCGAAGTCGAAGACATACTCGCTGTCGTGGCTGACCGACAGGTCGGCGTACTTGACCGCGCCCATGCCGACGGCGTGGGCGATGTCGCCGCGCTCCGCCTCGCCGTACTCGCTGTCGCGGATGACCTGGGCGGCCCGCGTCTCGGCCTCGTCGAGGAGCTCCGCCAGCTTGATGGACTTGCCGATGCGGGTCTTGAACATCTTGCCGTCGCTGCCGAGCACGCTGCCGATCTGGATGTGCTCGGCGTGGACGTGCTCGGGCAGCCAGCCGGCCATCCTGGCGGAGTCGAACAGCATCGACATGTGCTGGGCCTGGGTCGCCCCGATCACGTAGAGGATCCGGTCGGCCTTCAGATCCTGGACGCGATAGCGGATCGTGGCCATGTCCGTGGTGGCGTAGCCGTACCCGCCGTCGCTCTTGCGGATCATGAAGGGGAGCGGCTGGCCCTCGCGCCCGATGTAGCCGGGCGGGAAGACGCACAGCGCGCCGTCGCTGACGACGGCGATCCCGCGCTCCTGCAGCTCGTCGCAGACCTGGGCGAGCACGTGGTTGTACATGCTCTCGCCGGCGATGTCGTCGTCGGTCAGCGTCACGCCGAGCTGGCTGTAGACCTTGTTGAAGTAGCGGACCGTGGCGTTCATGAAGATGTGCCACAGCCGCATGGTCTCCGGCTCCTCGGCCTGGAGGGTCACCACCCGGGTGCGGGCGCGCCTGTTGAACTCCGGGTCGGAGTCGAACTTGGCCCTGGCGGCCTGGTAGTAGGCGTTGCCCTCGCCCGCCTCGAGCTGGGCGACGGCGGCCTTCTCACCGATGTCCAGCAGATGCTCGATGAGCATGCCGAACGGGGTGCCCCAGTCACCCAGGTGGTTCTGCCGGATGACCTTGTTGCCGAGGTGCTCGTGGACGCGGACCAGCGCGTCGCCGACGATGGTCGTGCGCAGGTGGCCGACGTGCATCTCCTTGGCGGCGTTCGGCGCGGAGTAGTCGACCACGACGATCTGCGGGGACTCGGGCACGGCGACACCGTGGCGCGGGTCGGCGAGCACCTCGTTGGCCTGGGCGGTGACCCAGTCGTCCGAGAGCGTGAGGTTCAGGAAGCCGGGGCCGCTGACCTCGACCGTTCCGGGGAAGTCGGTGAGGTGGTCGGCGATCTCCTGGGCGACCTCCCGTGGAGCTCGTCGCAGCCGCTTGCTCAGGCTCATCGCCACGTTCGCCTGGTAGTCGGCGAACTGCGAGGGACGGATCAGCGGGTCTGCGTCGGAGTACTCCGCACCGAAGGCGGCGGCCAGCGCCTGCTGGACGCGCTCGGTGAGTACGAGCTGCGGGTCGGTCATACCTCAAGGGTATCGGTTGGTCCGTTGTGACCTCGCGATTTATCGGGGGATCGCCCGATCTTGAAAACGACCGTCAGCACGGCCGAGGCCACGATCCCGATCCCGATCGCGACGAGGTCGTCGCCGAGGTTCCCCGGGGCGAGGGCGAAGAACTCGCGGGTGAACGGGATGGCGACGGCCAGGGCGAACAGCGCGGCCATGGCGGCCACCAGCGCGACGCGCCACCAGAGGTACGGCCTGGCGATCAGGACCAGCACCCACCAGGTGACGACGAAGAGGGTGATCACCGCCGCCGTGCGGCTCTCCTCGAGCGTCGAGGCGCGGGCTTCGGCGAGCCAGTACGACAGGTGGACGGCGAGCGCGCAGACGACTCCCCAGGGGATCGCCAGGCGGAGCACACGGGGGACGAACCCCGGCCTGGCCCGTTCGTCGCTCGGGGCGAGGGCCAGGAAGAAGGCGGGAACGCCGATCGTCAGTGCGTTGACCAGCGTGGAGTGCCGGGGCGCGAACGGGAAGACGAGCCCGAGGAGACCGGCGAGCAGCGACAGGACGAGCGCGTAGAAGGTCTTGGTGAGGAAGAGGCTGGAGACGCGCTCGATGTTGGCCAGGACCCGTCTGCCCTCGGCGACCACGGAGGGCAGGCTGGTGAAGTCATCGTCCATCAGCACGATCTGGGCGACCGCCCTGGTCGCGCCGCTGCCCGATCCCATCGCCACGCCGAGGTCGGCGTCCTTGAGCGCCAGGACGTCGTTGACACCGTCGCCCGTCATCGCGACGGTGTGTCCCCGGGACTGCAGCGCGCTGACGAAGAGCCGTTTCTGGTGTGGGGTGACCCTGCCGAAGACGGTGGTGGTGTCGAGGATCTCGGCCAGTTTGTCCGGGTCGTTCTCCGGCAGGGTGCGGGCGTCGACCGCGTGTCTCCCGCCGGGGACGCCCAGGGAGACGGCGATGGCCGAGACCGATTCGGGGTTGTCGCCTGAGATGATCTTTATGGCGACGCCCTGCCTGGCGAAGTAGCTCAGGGTCGTGGCGGCCTCGGGGCGGATCCGCTGCCTGAGCACGACGATGGCGGCGGCCTCGACGGGGCCGAGGTCGGCGGAGGTGTCCAGGGAGGCGGTCCGGCCGAGGGCGAGGACGCGCAGGCCGGTCGCGGCCAGTTCCTCCGCCTGGGCGTACTCGGGGGTGCCCGGCGTGAGCAGGATGTCGGCGGCGCCGAGGACCCAGGCGCCCCTCCCGGCGAACTCGGCCCCGCTCCACTTGCGGGCGGAGGAGAAGGGAACCTTGGCGGTCGCGGTCCAGCCGGGCGGTGACTCCGGGTTCTCGGCCCTGATGGCCTGGACGGTGGGGTTGGGGGTCTCGTCCAGGTTGGCGAGCGCGGCCAGGGCCTCGCGTGCGGGCAGGTCGTCGCGGAGCGGGCGGACCTCACCGAGGCTCATGCCTCCCGAGGTGAGCGTGCCGGTCTTGTCCAGGCAGAGCACGTCCACCCGGGCCAGCACCTCGATCGCGGGCAGTTCCTGGACCAGGCAGCGGCGGCGGCCGAGCCGGATCACGCCGACGGCGAAGGCGATGCTCGTCATCAGCACCAGGCCTTCCGGGATCATCGTGACGATGCCCGCGACGGCGCCGGTGATGGCCTGGCCGAAGTCGTCGGCCTTCCTGAGCTGGCTCCAGATGAGCAGGGCGCCGATGGGGACGACCAGCCAGGTGATGTACTTGATGAATGCGGTGATGCCCGTGCGCAGCTCGGAGTGGGACAGGTTGAACGCGCTGGCCTCCTGGGCGAGCCTGGCGGCGTAGGCGTCGCCGCCGACCTTCGTCGCGACGTGGGAGCCGGTGCCCGCGACCACGAAGCTGCCGGACAGCACCGGGTCGCCGGGGAGCTTGTGCACCGGGTCCGCCTCGCCGGTGAGCAGGGACTCGTCGAGTTCGAGGCCGTCGGAGCCGACCACCTCGCCGTCGACCAGCAGGCGGTCGCCGGGGCCGAGCAGGACCAGGTCGCCGAGCACCACCCGCCGGGGCGGGATCTCGACGTCCACGCCGTCCCGCCTGACCCTGACGGGCGCCTCGTTGACGACGGCGAGCCGGTCGAGGGTGCGCTTGGCCCGCAGTTCCTGGACGATGCCGATCGCGGAGTTGGCGACGATCACCAGGCCGAACAGTCCGTCCTGCCACTGCCCGAAGATCATGATCAGTGCCCACAGAACGGCGATCACCCCGTTGAACAGGGTGAGGACGTTGGCGCGGACGATCGCGGAGAGCGATCTGCTTGAGCGTCTGCGAACCTCGTTGACCTGCCCGCGGGCCGTGCGCTCCGCGACCTCCGCCGTGGTCAGCCCTCGCTCCGCCAGCTGCTCCACGCGTCCCCCCGATTCGTGCGGCCCCTCCACCATACGGTGAGGGTCACCGGGGGTGGTGATCCGTGTGGTCCTTCCCCAGGGTGAGGGTCACCAGAGGCGGTGGGGCCGGTGCGAGGTGGCGAGGCGCTCGCCGATGCGGGTCACCACGCCGTGCCGGGCCAGCTCGGCGGCGAGCACGCACGCGGCGCTCACGCCCTTGGCCTGCGAGGCGCCGTGCGCGATGACCACGGTGCCGTTCAGGCCGAGCAGTACGGCTCCGCCGTGCACCTCGGGGTCGAGGCGCCGCTGCAGCTGCCTGATGCGCTTGCGCTGCAGCAGCCCGCCGATCCGGGCCGCGGTGCTCTCCTGGATCGTCTCGCGCAGCTCGGTGAAGGCGTAGCGGACGCTGCCCTCCATGGTCTTGAGCGCGACGTTGCCGGTGAAGCCGTCGGTGACGATGACGTTCACGGTCCCGGTCAGCAGGTCGTGTCCCTCGATGTTGCCCGCGAAGTTCAGGCCGGGGGCGGCGGAGAGCAGCTCGTGGGCTCGTTTGACGAGCTTGTTGCCCTTCTCGGGTTCGCTGCCGATGGTCAGCAGGCCGATCCTGGGGTTCTCGATCCGCAGCGCGGTCTCCGCGTAGGCGGCGCCAAGGTGGGCGAACTGCACGAGCATTTCCGGTTTGACCTCGGCGTTCGCCCCCGCGTCCAGCAGGATGGTCGGGGTCGGGAGGGTCGGCAGGGCGACGGCGATGGCCGGTCTCAGCACCCCCTGCTGGCTACGGAGCCTGAGCTTGCCCGTGGCCACGATCCCCGCGGTGGATCCGGCGGAGACCACGGCCGAGGCGTCGCCCCGCCGTACGAGGTGGCAGGCGATGGCGATGCTCGAACGTGGGCGGCGCAGGCTGGCGAGGGCGCCCTCGTCCATGGCCAGCGCCTCCTCGGCGCGGATGACCGGGATCTCGGTGATCGCGTCGTGCAGGGAGAGCGCGTCCTGGAGGGGGCGGGGCGCGCCGACGAGGACCACGCCGATCCCGTGCTCCCTGACGGCCTGTACGGCTCCCGCCACGATCTCGTCAGGGGCGTGGTCGCCGCCCATCGCGTCCAGCGCGATCGGCAGCGTGACCGGCGGGGCGGCCGCTGTGGCGCGGGGAGCGTCGGTGTCAGGCAAGCGGTCACCTCGTGCGGGATGGTTTGTCCGCATCGTAGGCGGGACTGGTACCGGGTGACGCAGCCGGGGGGATCAGGGTCTGTCCGGAAGGTTCCAGTCGCTTCGTTCCCTGGCCACGATGATCTTGCCGAAGGTGGCTTTGCCGATGACCCTGATGACGGGACCGTTGTCCGAGCCGAGGCCGCCCGAGATGCCGCGCTTGGCGAACAGTGCGCCGACCTCGTCGATGACGTGGGCGTTCTCCGGCACCCTGACGATCAGCTTGCCGAAGAGGGAGTTCACCTCAAGGGTGATCTCGCGGCCGGGCAGCACGGCGTCCGACAGGTCGACGATCAGCGCGCCGAACGTGGCGCTCAGCGTCGTGTGGCGTCCGGCGATCCACCGGCCGCCCCTGACGACTTTGCTGAAGACGGCGCTGACCTCCTGCCGGACGGCGCTCGGTTGACCGGAAGAGGCTGTGATGTCGGGGAGGTCACCGGTGATGGGGGCGAGCTCGCCCACGGTGACGGCGTTGTAGGTCGCTTCGAGGCGGTCGGCGTGCTCGACGCTCGTGAGGCGGCCCGTGGCGAGCGCCTCGGCCAGCACGGTCGCGACACGGTCGCGGTCGGCGTCCGACGCGCGCAGGGCGGGATTGACATCCGGGACGCGCAGCACGGGGTCCGATGCGCGCCGTGCGGGGTGAGGGGAGGTCATAGAGAAGATTGTACGGGTATTCGAGATATATCGCGAGGATGTTCCTTTGCGGATTTGGTGGGTAATGGAACCGGCCGTAGATGTGGTTACGTCCGGGTATATACGCGCCAACGACGCGCGAGTAGTAGGAGAGGTTTACCCCAAGAGCACGAAAAAACGGAAGGAAAGCCTTAGTGAGCATGCAAGAGAGCGCTGCGCGCGGGTTTCGGGCCTACACCGCGAAGCATCTCGACGACTTGCTGCGACGGGCTGGCCTCGATGACGAGGGCCGGATCCGGGTCAGGGCGGTCGCGACCGTGCTGCCCTTCCGCACCAACGCCTACGTGGTCGACCACCTCATCGACTGGTCGGTCGTGCCCGACGACCCCATCTACCGCCTGGTCTTCCCCCAGGCGGACATGCTGCCTGAAGCGGATGTCACCAGGCTGGCGGGTCTCCTGAGGGGCGGTGCCCCGAACGCGGAGATCCAGGCGGTGGCGCACGGCGTCAGGGAGCGGCTCAACCCGCATCCCGCGGGGCAGCTCGATCTCAACGTCCCGCACATCGGAGCGGATCCGGTGCCAGGGATGCAGCACAAGTACCCCGAGACAGTGCTCTTCTTCCCCAAACAGGGCCAGACCTGTCACGCCTACTGCACCTACTGCTTCCGGTGGGCGCAGTTCGTCGGCGAGCCCGACCTGAAGTTCGCCTCCAACGACGTCGCGAGCCTGGTCGGCTACCTGAAGGACCATCCGGAGGTGACCGGGGTGCTGATCACCGGCGGCGATCCCATGGTCATGGGGGAGCCGGTGCTCCGGCGCTACCTGGAACCCCTGCTCGGGCTGGAGCAGCTCGAGTCCATCCGCATCGGCACCAAGGCGCTGGCCTACTGGCCGCAGCGCTTCGTCTCCGACCCGGACGCCGACGACACGCTGCGCCTTCTCGCCTCCGTGGTCGAGACGGGCAAGAACCTGGCCCTCATGGCGCACTTCTCCCATCCGCGGGAGATGGAGTCGCCTCTTGTGGAGGCGGCGGTGAAGCGCGTCCGTGCCACGGGCGCGGTGATCAGAACCCAGGCCCCGCTGATCAGGTCGATCAACGACCGTGCGGAGACGTGGTCGTCCATGTGGCGCGCGCAGGTCGCGATGGGCATGGTGCCGTACTACATGTTCGTCGAGCGCGACACGGGGCCGCAGGACTACTTCGCGGTTCCTCTCGCCAGGGCGTACGAGATCTTCAGGGACGCGTACGCGAGTGTCTCCGGGCTGTGCCGTACGGTGCGGGGGCCCTCCATGTCGGCCACGCCGGGCAAGGTCTGCGTGGACGGCGTGGCCGAGATCGCCGGGCAGCGGGTCTTCGTGCTCCACCTCATCCAGGCACGTGACCCCGGGCTGGTCGGGCGTCCTTTCTTCGCGCGGTACGACCCGGCGGCGGTGTGGCTCACCGACCTGCGGCCCGCGTTCGCCGACCGGTTCCCGTTCGAACCCGCGGAGGTCGGGCCCGTGATGGCCGAGCCCGCGACGGTCGAACCGGCCGGGTCCGTGATGGCCGAGCCCGCGACGGTCGAACCGGCCGGGTCCGTGATGGCCGAGCCCGCGGCCGTCGGGCTCGTGCCGGCCGCCCGGCGGATGCCCGCCTGATCTTGGAGGGTCAAGCGGGCATCCGGCGATCGGAAAATCTGCCCCAGCGCTCCGGAGCCTCTTTTTCCCGGCTCTTTCCCCGGGCTTTCCCGGTTCCCCCGTTCCGGTGTGGAGCGGTTATGCCTCTTGCCTGTGTGGTTTCGTGGCTTGTGTAGCGGCATATGGGGGCGTTGGCTGTCATTCTTAACAATATTGTTTCTGGATTTATCGGTTGTGCCGGGCGGCCTTCTGCGGTCGTCCGGTACGGCCCTGCTGGGGCTCCAGACCCTGCCCTGAGGGGAAAATCGATCATCGCGGGCGGGCCGGGGCGCGGCTCGCCGCGGTGATACAAATGCCGGGCAGCTTCCGGCCGGTGCGTCTCGTGTGGACTCCGTATTACGCCCGCCGGTGATGAAGGGTCTCAGGCCCGTTATTTCCTGGGAATTCCAAGAAATCAGGCGGGCCGATTACAAGCCGGAAAGGCAATCATGAAGCGAGTCATCAGCACGGTCGTGGCCGTGGCGGCGTTCGGTCTCGCGGCGGCGACCTGCGTCCCCGCCCAGGCGCAGTCACAGGGGCGGGGGCGTGACGTGCTCGGGGGGCGTGACGTGGCGGACGCCCTCTCCCCGAAGATCGTCGGGCTCACCGGCGGCCTGGTCGGCGGCGGGACCATGCTGAACGGCCTCGGTGACAGGATCGCGCTGGGCGACGCCCTCGTCGGCGGGAACGCGCCGGGTGGTCTCGACGGGCTTGACCGTCTGGCGGGCGGTTCGGGTCTGACCGGTCCTGACGGGCCGGTGAGCGCCTGGGAGGCGCCGGTGGGTGAGGAGGCGCAGGGCGGCCGGAGCGCCGACGGGGTCGAGCGTCTGCTCATGAGGGTCTCGGACGCCGTCGAGGAGTTCGTCGACATCTCCGCGGACCGCTTCGCCTCCGACGGGGCCTCCTACGGCTCGCCGACGGATGCCGGCGCGAACTCGGGATCGCTGCTGCCGAAGGGGGCAGGAGGCCTCACCGGCCTCATGGAGCTCATGAACGGCCCCGGTGGTCCCAGCGGGCGAGGAGAGGTTCTGGAAGGCGGTGGGGAGGGGCGGTCACCTGGTCAGGAGTAGTGGCCGCGTTGGGGGTCCTGGAGGCCAGGGGGCCGCACGGAGGTGCGACGGGCTATCTGGGCCTGAAGTCTGGCCATCTGCCAGTGCAGCTCGATGAGCTGCTCGGCGAGCTGGAGACGGGGAATCTCGGATGGGTCCTCTGTGGCCAGGTGGTCGATCGCGGTCGACAACTCTTGCATCGCGCGCCCCCACTCCATGACGAATCCCTAGGATCGAAACAACGTTCGAATCATAGCGGAACGCCGATCGTGGTGTCAGTTGATTGCCCTCCGGGGCGCTCCGTTGTCCTTTACCTTCGCGAGAGGGGGGCATTGCGGACGCATGACCTGGAAGAACATCTGCCCGAGAGGGGTGTCGCGACACGCCGGCGGCCGTGCTGCGACACGCCGGCGTCGCGATCGAGGGGTGCTCAGGTCTCGTAGACCGGGGCGATGTATCCACGGGCCAGGGTGTGGGCGGTGATGTTGAAGCCGACCACGGCGGGCGGGGAGTCCGGGCTCACGTCGAGCTTGTCCACGTCGAGGGCGTGCACCGCGAAGAGGTAGCGGTGCGGCCAGCCGGGGGGCGGCGCGGCGCCGCCGTAGGCGTTGATGGCGTAGTCGTTGCGGCCGTGCACGCCGAAGGTGGTGTCCGGGGTGCCCGCGCCCGTGGGCAGCTCGGACACGTCGGCGGGGATGTCGAACAGCAGCCAGTGCCAGAATCCGCTGCCGGTTGGGGCGTCGGGGTCGAAGCACGTCACCGCGTAGCTGAGGGTGCCCTCGGGGGCGCCGGACCAGCGCAGGTTCGGGGAGATGTTCTGCCCGTTCGATCCCCAGTCGTCGAACACCTGGGCCAGGGACAGGGTCTCCCCGTCGCGGACGTCGTCGCTCTCGACGGTCAGCGCGGGGACCTGGGGCAGGAAGTCATATGGAATCGGTGGCCGTGTGGACACGGATTCACCTCCGGTTGGAGCGTCGTATTCGGTCGCTCCTCATCCTGCCTTGTCGCCGGGCCCCGTGGCGATCTTGTGCCGCTGTCAGGCGTTGTAGGCGTCGAGCACCGTCTTCGGGTCGCCGTCCATCTTGATCTTGCCCTTGTGCAGCCAGATGACCCTGTTGCAGGTCTCCTCGATCACGTCGAGGTTGTGGGCCACCAGGAAGACGCTGCCCGCCTCCTCGCGCATCTGCATGATGCGCTCCTGGCTCTTGCGCTTGAAGTCGCGGTCACCGGTCGCCAGGGCCTCGTCGATGAGCAGCACGTCGTGCGCCTTGGCCGAGGCGATGGCGAAGCGGAGCCTGGCGCCCATTCCCGAGGAGTAGGTGGACATGGGGAACTGCACGAACTCCCCGATGCCGGAGAAGTCGACGATCTCGTCGTACTTCTCCCTCACCTGGGCGGGGTTCATGCCCATGGCGTAGCAGCCGAGGACGATGTTGCGCTCACCGGTCAGCTCGCGCATCAGCGCGGCGTTGACGCCGAGCAGGGAGGGCTGGCCGTCGGTGTAGACCGCGCCCGAGTGCGGCGGCAGCAGCCCGGCGATGGCGCGCAGCAGCGTCGACTTGCCCGAGCCGTTGCGGCCGATGATGCCGATGGCGTCGCCGTGGTAGGAGACGAAGGACACCCCGCGTACGGCGTGCACCTCCTTCATCTCCGGCCTGCCCTGACGCTTGACCAGACGCATGAGGGCGTTGGCCGCGTTGCCCTTCTCGGACTCCGTGGCCGCGCCGTACACCCGGTAGATGATGTGCAGGTCGTCCACGATGACCGTCGGAGTGCCCGCGCGGGGATGGCGTGGGGGGTCCGGGGCGGGGTGCACCTTGACGTCCGCGCTCGGGACGCTGGACTCGTCGGCCTTCACTTGGGGCAGCTCCTCGGTCAACTCAGCCACGGCCGTACTTCTCCTCGGCTCGCCAGAAGTACCAGAAGCCACCGATCAGGGCGAACACCGCCCAGAATACGCATGTGAACCATACCCAGGGCCTGACGGGATGGCTCTCGATGAGCAGGTCCCGCATCAGCTCGATGTGCGCAGCGGCCGGGTTGAAGTACATGAGGTCGGCGACCCATTGGGGCAGGTGACCGCTGTCGACGACCTTGTCCTGGATGTAGAAGAACACACCCGAGGCGTAGAGCCAGGTGCGCGTGATGAAGGGCAGCAACTGGTTCAGGTCGCGGGAGGTCGCGCCGATCCTGGCCAGGACCATGCTGGCACCGATGTTGAACATCGTCTGCAGCAGCAGGGCGACCGGGACCAGCAACCACAGCACGGTCAACGGCTCGCCGGTGATCAGCACGAGCACGAACAGCACGCCCATGGAGATCAGTAGTTGCTGGAACTCCTGGATCGTGTAGGCGAGCGGGAGCGCCGCGCGGGGGAAGTGCAGGGCGCGGATCAGCGACAGGTTGCCGGAGATCGACTTGGCGCCGCCGCTCACCGAGCGCTGTGTGTAGGTGAAGACGAACATCCCGGTCATGAGGAACGCGGGGTAGTTCTCCACCTTCTTGCTCGCGCCGAGGATCACGCCGAACATCACCCAGTAGATCGCCGCGTTGAGCAGCGGCGTCAGGACCTGCCAGAGCTGGCCCAGGGCTGAGGTGCTGTACTTCGAGACGTTGCGCGAGGTGGCGTACGTCATGACGAAGTGCCGTCGGTCCCACAACTGGCGTAGGTAGACGGGCAGACTGGGGCGTGCGATGGCACGCCGAAGTCCGTAACGCTCGGCGAGCTTGGCCAGCGGCTCCTGCTGTTTGGCAGAGGTGCCGTTACTCGGGCCGCCCGCCTGGGCGTCCGCGACCGCGGATTCCGGCTGGCTCATGGCAAGGACTCTATTGGATGCGAGTGGATGAAGTGCCTGCGGCGGTGCTCCGCCGCACACATTGGACGGGATCTCCGGGAAAGAGGTTCCAGGGCAATTGTGCGGTTCGCCGCCGAGCCTTCAGCCCTCCGCGACCTTGTCAACGGTAGCCCAGTCGTCCGTCGCCCGTGGGCAATGGACGTGAGCACCCAGGGTACGAGGTATTTTTGCGTGACCCTTCCGTGTCACATGTAACTCTATGTCGCTTTTATTGCTTCCTGTGAGGTTGGACGGGTCGAGTTGGTGGCCGCGCGGTGCCTGGCGGACGTGTGCGTGACCGAACTGCAACGTCACAGAGACGACTCGGTGTGGAGCGGTGCGGGATAGTCGCGTCCGACCGGTGTGGCGTCGGCGCGTCAGCCGGGACGGCGGGGGTGGGGGGACACGGGATCCTCCCCCGGTCGCCTGGGCTTCGGGAGCTCAGTGCGACGTCCGCCTGCAAAGGGAGGAAACACCGTAATGCGCGTTACTAAGGGCGCACGGGTCATCGCTGGTATCGCGCTGCTCGCCCTCGGCCTTGCCGCGTGCGGCGGTCAGGCCGAGACCGGCACGGGGGCGGGGGACCCGCCTGTGCGCATGGAGCTCGCCGAACCGCAGAAGCTCTTCTACCCGGGCGACACCATCGAGACCGAGGGTGCCGAGGTGCTGGGCGCGATCTTCGCCCCGCTGGTGAGCTACAGCGACGACAAGCAGGTTGTCGACAACGTCGCCGAGTCGATCAAGTCCAGCGACAGCAGGGTCTGGAAGATCGAGCTCAACTCTGACTACACCTGGCACAACGGCGAGCCGTTGATCGCGGAGAACTACGTCGACGCGTGGAACTTCGCCGCCAACCGCGACAACGCCCAGGGGGCTAACAGCTTCTTCAGCCGCATCGAGGGCTGGGAGGACCTGAACCCGCCGGAGGGCCAGCCGGTCACGGTCAAGAAGATGAAGGGTCTCAAGGCCCTCGACGAGCACACCCTCCAGGTCACGCTGAGCAAGCCGTTCTCCCAGTTCAAGACGATGCTGGGCTACGTGGCCTTCTATCCGCTGCCCAAGGCGGCCTTCGACTCCGACGGCAAGGTCACCGAGGCGTACGCCAAGCAGCCCATCGGCCAGGGCTACTTCAAGATGGACAAGCCGTACAACAAGGGCACCGATCAGACGATCGACCTGACCCGGTACGACAAGTTCCCCAAGGAGAAGCCCAAGTTCGACAAGCTTCAGTTCAAGATCTACACCGACTCCGAGACGGCGTTCAACGACCTGCGCGCGGGCAACCTGGACATCCACGACTCGTTGCCGCCCGCCTCGATCGCCAGTGCGAAGGCCGAGCTGGGCGAGCGCTACATCGACCAGGCGGACGCGGGCGTCGGTTACATCGGCTTCCCGCTGCAGTACAACGACACCTACTCCAACGTCAAGGTCCGTGAAGCCATCTCGATGGCCATCGACCGCAAGACGATCACCGAGACGGTCTTCGCCGGAACCCGCGCCCCCGCGGACGACTTCATCAACCCGCTCCTCGACGGCTACCGGCCCAACATCTGTACGGCCTGCACCTACGACCCGGCCAGGGCCAAGACGCAGTACGCGGAGAACAACGGCCCGAAGTCGATCGAGCTTGGCTACAACACCGACGGCGCGCACAAGGAGTGGATCGAGGCCATCGCCAACAACCTCCGCGCCAACCTCGGTGTCGAGGTCAAGGTCAAGACGTTCGAGAAGTTCGCCGTACTCCTCGACGGCCTGGTCAAGAAGGAATATGGCGGCATGTTCCGGATGGGCTGGTTCATCGACTATCCCTCGGTCGAGAACTACCTGACCCCGGTCTTCTCCACCAACGCCATCAAGACCGGCTCCAACTATGCGGGCTGGTCGAACAAGGACTTCGACGACTTCTTGACTCAGGGCGATGGTGCGGCCACCTTGAAGGACGGTCTGAAGTACTACCAGCAGGCCGACGACATCCTGATCAAGGAACTGCCGTACATCCCCGTCTTCTACTACCGGACCAACGCCGCGTACTCCCAGCGCATCAGAGGTCTGAAGATCAACCTGATCAACCTGGTCGAGTGGAACAAGATCGAGAAGGTCGCCTGACAGGCGGCGGGAGTCGTCCCCCGGCGGTCCACGGGCCGCCGGGGGACGGCCCTCGCGGACCCCTCGGCGCCGCGTGATCCGTCGGCCCGCCGAAGGGCGTCCCCCCGTGGTACGTACCGGAGGCTGAATGGGCCGTTACATCGTCAGGCGCCTGGTCCAGGCGATTCCTGTCCTGCTGGGCGCGACCCTGCTCGTCTACGCCGTCGTCTTCGCACTGCCCGGTGACCCCGTCGAGGCGCTCGCGGGGGACAAGCGGATGGACCCTCACATCGTCGCCGTCCTGCGGGAGCGGTACCACCTGAACGACCCGTTCCTGGTCCAGTACTGGCACTACCTCACCGGCCTGTTCCACGGCGACTTCGGCGTCACCTTCGCCGGCGTCCCGGTGACGGACGTCATGGCGGGTAAGTTCCAGGTGACCGCCAACCTGGCGATGACGGCCCTGATCATGGAGGCGGTCGCCGGGATCGGCCTCGGCCTGTACGCCGCGCTGCGCCACGGTAAGGCGCAGGAGTCGCTGGTCCTCGCGGCCACGCTGGTGCTGATCTCCATCCCGCCGCTGGTCACCGGCTTCGTGCTCCAGCTGCTCCTGGGCGTCAGGCTCAAGCAGGCCGGGATCGACCTCTTCCCCGTCGCGGGCGTCACCGGGGACTGGCGTGGCTACCTCCTGCCCGGCTTCGTGCTCGCGGGGACGTCGATCGCCTACCTCACCAGGCTCACCCGGACGAGCCTGGTGGAGACGCTGCGCGCCGACTACATCCGCACCGCGGTCGCCAAGGGGCTGTCCAGGCGCAGGGTCGTCGGGCGGCACGCGCTGCGCAACGCGCTGATCCCGCTGGTCACCTATCTCGGTGCCGACTTCGGCACGCTGATGGGCGGCGCGGTGATCACTGAGACGATCTTCAACCTTCCCGGGATGGGGCAGCAGCTCTTCACCTCGGTCTACCTGCGCGAGCAGCCCGTCGTCGTGGGCATGGTGACCCTCCTGGTGCTGGTCTACATCCTGGCGAACCTGGTCGTCGACCTGCTCTACGCCGTGCTCGACCCGAGGATCCGTTATGAGTGAGGCCCCCGCTCAGGCCGCGTCCCGTGACCGGTACGGCAGGCGCGGCAGGCACATCAGAAGGCCGGGACGGTCCGGCTCCCCGGGCTCGTCCAGGCGGGCGGGACGGCCATGGCGGTTCGGGCCGCCGAGGGCCGCGAGCCTGTGGAGCGATGCCTGGCAGGACCTGCGCCAGCGCCCGATGTTCGTCGGCGCGGCCTTCATCATCGCCATTTTTCTGGTTATGTCAGCTTTTCCCGGGCTTTTCACCTCAATCGACCCGTTCGACGCCGCGGGCTGCCACCTCGCCGACGCCAGGCAGGGCATCAGCGACCTCCACTGGTTCGGAACCGACAACCTGGGCTGCGACGTCTACGCCCGCAGCGTCTACGGCGCCCGCAACTCGGTCCTGATCGGCGTGGCGACCACCGTCGTCACCGCGCTGGCCGGTGGCCTGCTCGGCCTCGTCGCCGGGTTCACCGGCGGGGTGGTCGACGCCCTGCTCTCCAGGGTCACCGAGGTCTTCTTCGCCATCCCCTCGGTCCTCGGCGCCCTGCTCATCCTGTCGGTCTTCCGCACGGGCAACGTCTGGACCGTCGTCCTGGCGCTGGCTCTGCTGGCCTGGCCGATGACGTTCCGCATCACGCGGGCCGCGGTGATCACCGCGAAGGCCCACGAGTATGTGCTCGCCGCGCGGGCGCTCGGCGCCTCGGCCGCCCGGATCATGTTCCGGCACATCATGCCGAACGCGATCGCGCCCGTGATCGTGGTCGCCACGATCAACCTGGGGACCTTCGTCGCGGCTGAGGCGGGCCTGTCGTTCATCGGCGTCGGGCTGCGCTCGCCCGACATCTCGTGGGGACTCATGATCTCCGACGCCCGGAGACGGTTTCTCGAGGCTCCGGAACCGCTCCTGTTCCCCGCGCTGTTCCTGAGCCTGACCGTGCTGGCCTTCATCATGCTGGGCGACGCCGTACGCGACGCCCTCGACCCGAAGCTGCGGTAGGGGGAGCTGTGTGGAAGTCCTCGACATCGGCGGCGCGGGGCGGGGAGAGGCCCTGCGGTGAACCGCTGCTCGCCGTCGACGACCTGCACGTGGAGTTCGCCACCAGGCAGGGTGTCGTCAAGGCGGTCAACGGGGTCAGCTACTCGCTGAACCCCGGGGAGACGCTCGCCGTTCTCGGCGAGTCGGGCTCGGGCAAGTCGGTGACCGCGCAGGCGATCATGGGCATCCTCGACACGCCGCCCGCCCGCGTCTCCGGAGGCCAGATCCGCCTGCGCGGCACCGACCTGCTGAGGCTGCGGGAGGACGCCCGCTCCCAGATCAGGGGGCGGCGGATCGCGATGATCTTCCAGGACGCCCTCTCCGCGCTGAACCCGGTGTTCACCGTCGGCTCGCAGATCGGGGAGATGTTCCGGGTGCACGCGGGCGCGTCGAGGCGTGAGGCGGAGCGCAGGGCGATCGAGCTGATGGACCGGGTCCGCATCCCCGGCGCCAGGCAGCGGGCGCACGACTACCCGCACCAGTTCTCCGGCGGCATGCGCCAGCGCATCATGATCGCCATGGCGATCGCGCTCGGCCCCGAGGTGCTCATCGCCGACGAGCCGACCACCGCGCTGGACGTGACGGTCCAGGCCCAGATCATGGAGCTGCTGGCGGAGCTGCGGCGCGAGAGCGACATGGGACTGATCCTGATCACCCACGATCTCGGCGTGGTCGCGGACGTGGCCGACAAGGTCGTCGTCATGTACGGCGGCCGCATCGTGGAGAACGCCCTCGTGCACGACGTCTACCGGGCCCCCGGCCACCCGTACACCAAGGGCCTGCTCGAGTCGATCCCCCGGCTCGACCGCAAGGGCAGGGGGCTGTCCGCCATCGAGGGCACGCCGCCGAACCCGCTGGCCCTGCCCTCGGGCTGCGCCTTCGACTCCCGGTGCTCCTACCGCCAGGACAACTGCGTCACCGACGCGCCGCCGCTGTACCGGATCGGCCCGACGCGCGGCAGCGCCTGCCACTACTGGAGAGAGGTCCTCGATGGCAGCCACGGGTGAGCCGATCCTCGAGGTGCGGACCCTGGTCAAGCACTTCCCGATGAGCCAGGGCGCCGTCTTCGGGAAGCGGATCGGGGCGATCAGGGCGGTCGACGGGGTCTCCTTCGACCTGAGACGCGGTGAGACGCTCGGCATCGTGGGCGAGTCGGGCTGCGGCAAGTCCACGCTGGCCAGACTCCTGATGGCGCTGGAGCGGCCGACCTCGGGCTCGGTGTGGATCAAGGGGCGGGAGATCGCCAGGGCCAGGGGCGCCGAGCTCAAACAGGTCCGCCGCAACATCCAGATGGTCATGCAGGACCCCTACACCTCGCTGAACCCCAGGATGACCGTCGGTGACATCGTCGGCGAGCCGTACGAGATCCACCGGGAGGTCGTCCCCAAGGGGGACCGGCGCCGTGTGGTGCGAGAACTGCTCGAGGTCGTCGGCCTCAACCCCGACCACGCCGACCGTTACCCGCACCAGTTCTCCGGCGGCCAGCGCCAGCGCGTCGGCATCGCCAGGGTGCTGGCGCTCAGACCGGAGATCATCATCTGTGACGAGCCGGTGTCCGCCCTTGACGTCTCGATCCAGGCGCAGGTCGTCAACCTGCTGGAGCGGCTGCAGGACGAGTTCGGTCTCGCCTATGTCTTCATCGCCCACGATCTGTCGGTCGTCCGCCACATCTCCGACCGGATCGGCGTGATGTATCTCGGCAAGATGGTCGAGCTGGGCGCGGAGAGCGAGGTCGGTCACCGCCCGGCCCACCCCTACACCCAGGCGTTGCTCTCGGCGGTGCCGGTGCCGGACCCGGAGGGGCGGGAACGGCGCAGGCGGATCATTCTCCAGGGCGATCCGCCCTCACCCGCGAACCCGCCGTCGGGCTGCCGCTTCCGCACGCGGTGCTGGAAGGCGAGGGACGTCTGCGCCGAGCGGGAGCCGTCACTGGAGGTACGGCCCGGCATCGCGCACGCCGTCGCCTGCCACTTCGCGGAGCCGTACGGCGGGGCGGGCTTCCCGGGCCTCCTCTGAGCCGTACCGCATGACGCCGGGCCCTCCTCGGGGCAGGTAGGGCGGGCAGCGCGTGCCGCGTCTGTTCGCCCCGGACACGGCGAAGCCCCCGCGCCTGTTCGTCCCCCGCGCCTGTTCGTCCCCCGCGCCTGTTCGCTCCGGGCACGGCGAAGCCCCCCGCGAATTCGCGAGGGGCTCCTGCCGGATCGCCCGTTGACTCAGTGGCCGTAACGGTTGTAGGCGGCGAGGTTCGCCCCGTCGTCCACGTTTGAAAGGTCCCTGGGGCCGCACAGGGCGCCCCCGAGCAGGCCACTGCCCCTGTCCGAGCTGCCGAGCACGCCGCAGAGGCCGTTGTACCCGTCGTTGCCCGTGAGGAGGTTGTGGAAGAACTGCTCGACCGGGTCGCCCTCGTTCGGCGTGTCGGCGAAGGCAACGGTTGCCGAGCCGGCCACGACGAGGCCGGCGATCGCGGAGGCGACGAGAATACGACGGATCATGGTTGGTTTCCCCCGAAACACCCCGGAGCGGGCGCATCCCTGTTGACGCGCTCCGCTTCCGGGCGACTACGTAGTGTCGCCACGAGTATTCCGGGCGGCGGCGCGCCGATCCAACACCGACGGGCCCGGACTACGTCAAGCGGTGGCGATGACGGTGGAACCGCGGCGGGCTAAACCCCTGCCCGGGGTAAATCGGGGTCCGCTTCCGGCGATCCCCCGGGTCCCGCGGGGGTGGTTCCCGGGTGAGCATCAGGGCGCGGGGGACAGGCGCACGTGCGCCCCCGGCGGCAGCGCGAGCCGCTGGGAGGCGTCGCCCGAGTTGACCGCCAGCGCGACCAGGCCCGCCGAGTCGGTGAAGGCGACCAGTTCGCCCGGCGGCACCGCGGCGAACGTCTCCCTGAACGGCACGGAGACGTGCCTCCTGCCGAGCCAGACCACCAGCGTGCTTCCCGGGTGCACCCCCAGGGTCGCCAGGTCGCCGGCGCTGATCGAAAGCTGGGTGTTGCCGTGGCCGTCGACCGAGAGCACCTCGCCCTCGACCGCGTCCTCGTGCACCAGCGAGGTCGGCGCGGGCAGCGAGACCAGCCGGTCGAGCGGGACCTCGGGGCCCAGGTCGGCCATGGCCTGCCCGCGCGCCAGGCGCGCGGCCACGGGGGCGAAGACGTCGCGGCCGTGGAAGGTCGGCGAGACCGGTTTCCTGAAGAGCTCCTCGTTGGCGAGCTCGCGGGCCGCCCTCGCGCCGCCGCTGGCACCGACCGCCCAGGAGAGCACCCCGTTGTCCGGGCCGAGGAACACGTGCTCGCCCGCCTCGACGGCCACCGCCCTGCGCGAGCCGCCGACCGGGTTCACCGCGGCGATGTGGATGCCGGGCGGGAGGTGGGGGATCGTCTGTGCCAGGATCGCGGCGGCGCGCCGTACGTCCCCGGCGGGGACCAGGTGGCACACGTCGATGATCCGGGTCTCCGGTGATATGCCGACGATCACGCCGTGGCAGGCGGCCACGTAGCCGTCCGCCAGGCCGTAATCGGTGAGAAGGGTGATGACTGAGGTCACATCTGGTGACTGTACGTCTCCACATCGGTCATGAACAGCAGGAAATTCCCGACTATCCTGGCATCGGGCCCGTGGACGCGGCCTGGTCGCCGCATGCCCGACCGAGGAGGACAGTGATGGACACCGCACCGACTCCCGGTGACAGTGGTGACAGTGGTGACAGGGCCGCCCGCGAGCCCGTTCCGCGGCCTCTCACCGACAGGGAGCGGGAGCTGCTCGCCTTCGAGCGTCAGTGGTGGCGCTATCCGGGGGCCAAGGAGCAGGCGGTGCGGGAGGTCTTCGACATCTCCGCCACCCGTTACTACCAGTTGCTCGCCGAGCTCATCGACAGGCCGGAGGCGCTGGCCCACGATCCGATGCTGGTCAAGCGCCTGCGCAGGCTCCGCGAGACACGCAGACGTGACCGTGCCGCCAGAAGGATGGGCTTGCGCCCTTGATGTCCTGGCCCGCACTCGTATGTTGGTGCTTGCGCCCCTGATCTCCGGGGTACGGCCGGTCATGCGCGCGGCCGTACCTGGCGCCGGAGCGCACCCCACGAGCCGGGCGGACGCCGGGCCGACGATGACCGGGAGAAGCATCGCCATGGAGACCCCCGAAGGACTGCGCGCGATTCTGGCCGATCCCGCGGGGGCGGTGATCGGTCTTGACTTCGACGGCACGCTCTCCCCGATCGTGCCCGATCCCGACGCGGCCAGGATTCACCCCGAAGGCCCCGCGGTGCTCGCCAGGCTCGGCGAGCGGGTCGGCGCCATCGTGGTCGTCACGGGCCGTCCGGCGGCGACGGCCGTCGAGTACGGCTCGCTGGCCGGCGTGCCCGGACTGGTCGTGCTCGGCCACTACGGCCTCGAACGCTGGGAGGCGGGCACACTCACCGCGCCGCCCCCGCACCCCGGTCTCGCCCTGGTCAGGTCCGAGCTGCCCGCGCTGATCTCGGGCATCCCCGGCGCCAGGTTCGAGGACAAGGGGAAGGCGGTCGCCGTGCACACGCGGCAGACGGCGCAGCCGCAGGCCACGCTCGACGCGCTGCGCGAACCGGTGGCCAAGCTGGCGGCCGAGGCGGGGCTGGCGGTCGAGCCGGGCAAGTTCGTGCTGGAGCTGCGGCCCCCGGGTATGGACAAGGGGATCGCGCTGAGCGCCTTCCTCACCGAGCGCGCCGCGCGTTCGGTGCTGTTCGCCGGTGACGACCTGGGGGACCTTGCCGCCTTCGCGGCCGTTCGGGCGTCCGGGCTGCCCGGCGTGACGGTGTTCAGCGGCTCCGCGGAGATCAGTGTTGAGGCCGACATCGTCGTGGACGGTCCCGAAGGGGTGATGGAGCTGCTCGGCTCGATCGCCGATGCCACTGAGCGTTAAGTCATCGACAAGTGGGGGCCGTTAGCGTCCCCGGCATGAGAAAGAGCTCCCTCGCACTCGCCGCGCTGGCCGGCGCCGCCCTGATCCTTTCCCCGATGACCGCCTCAGCCTCGACCCCGACCTCGTCCGCCTCCGCGTCGGCCACGCAGACCCTCTCCTTTCGCGGCATGACCCTCAGGATCCCCTCAAGCTGGGAGGTCTACCGCGACACCGACCGGGTCAAGGTGGTGACCGGAGCGTGCTCCAAACCCTCTGCGGGGTATTTCACGCCGAAGTGCGAGGCTTTCTGGATCTTCGGCCCGAAGGTGATCAAGTACGGGCACGAGGGCTTCTCCGCCTACACGCCGGAGCAGCCCTTCTACCCCGCCAGCGACGTGCAGCCCTGCCCGTTCAACGGCAAGGACGGCCAGGTCCTCGGCAAGGCGTACGCCGCGGGCCTGCGCCCGGTTGGCCGGGGGCACAAGGCCGACTTCAGGGGGTGGCTCGGCCGGTGCGTCAAGAACAGCAACGGCCGGCAGACCGCGACCTTCTACCAGCGCGAGTGGTTCCTGCCCAAGTCCAGGATCCTGATCGTGGACGTGTGGGACAACTCCTGGCTGGTCGACGTGCTCAAGTCGGCTACCTGGAGCTGACCAGGATTCCGCAGACGGCCAGCCCGATCATGACCGGGACCATGAGGAACGCCTGCTGGGTGCCGAAGGCGTCGGCGAGCGCGCCCAGCAGGAACGGTCCCACGCCCGTCGCCGCGCTCGCGTAGAGGGAGGCCACGGCCGTGGCTTTGGCGGCCCGCCCGGGACGGCCGCCGGCCGCCGTCAGCACGCGGGAGAGCGCCAGCGGGAAGTGCAGTGAGACCCCGGCCCCCGACAGGACCAGCCCCGCGTAGGACAGGACGGGGGTGGTGCTCGTCCAGAACACCAGCCATCCGGCGGAGGTGAGCGCGAGCGCGCCGAGGAGGAGGGAGGAGGCAGGGACCCGCAGGGCCAGCCTGGCCCCGCCGAACCGCCCGATCACCAGCCCGGCCGTGAAGGCGGTCAGCGCGGTCGCGGCGACCGCCGCCGACAGTCCCGTCCTGTCGGTCACCAGCTTGGCCGCCCACAGGTTGAAGGAGAACTCCAGCGCGACGCAGCAGAACAGCACCGCTCCCGCCAGGTGGAACCGCCAGCCGAGCCTGAGCCTGTCACCGCCGTCCCCGCTCCCGGGTGTGGTTCCGGCTTTCGCGTCCTCGCGTTCCGCGTCCTCCCGCCCGGAGTCGTCCTGTCCGGAGCCGTCTCGCTCGGAGCCGTTTTGCGCGGGGATCCACACGCGGCCGAGGGCGAGTGCGAGCAGCACGGTCATCAGCGGGGTGACCAGCAGCGCGGCCCGCCAGCCGAGCGCGCTCTGCGCCGCCAGGCTGACGAAGAACGGCGCGCCGATGCCGATGGTCCCCCCGACCGCGTTGGCCTCGCTGATCGCGGAGGGACCCGCGGGGCCGTGGTGGTCGCTGAGCACGGACATGCCCGTGTAGAGGCTGATGGCGCCCATCCCGCCCGCGAGGCCGTAGCCGAGGAGTGTGACCGGCAGCGCGTCGCCGAGGACCACCAGCAGCACCCCGGCGTTCATCCCCGCAAGGCCCGTCCAGGTCGCGGCGCGGCGGCCGATCCTCCTGATCAGCCAGGGGAGCGCCAGGCCGGTCGTGACGCCGCCGATCGCCATCATGGTGCCGTGCAGGCCCGCGACCGTCTGGGAGACGCCCTGTTCGATGCGGAGCATCGGGAGCGCGGCGCTGAGGCCGTACAGGTAGGTGGCGAAGACGCCGAGTTGTAGGTAGAGAAGCCAGGTCGGGCGATCACGGGTGAGCCGGGCGGTCACTGGTTCCCCTGCACATGCAGCTAGTGTGAAAAATCCCCCCAAACTATCTCACGTCAGGTCAAGCCTTATGGGAGAGCGGCGAGCTACGGGAGAGCGGCGAGCTGTTCGGAGAACCAGCGATGCGGGGGGAGCGCGGTCGCCGCGCAGGCCAGCCTGCCTCCTCTGCTGACGCGCTCGTCCTCCGGCATGACGAGGCCCTCGTGGATGGCCTGCGCCGTCGCCGAGACGTCGTACGGGTTCACCAGCAGCGCGTCATCGCCCAGCTCGGCCGCGGCCCCCGCCTCGCGGGACAGGATCAGCGCGCTGCGCGGCGACAGGACGGGCCCCTCCTTCGCCACCAGGTTCATCCCGTCGCGGATCGGGTTGACCAGCATCACGTCGGCGAGTCGGTAGGCGGCCAGCGACCGGGGATAGTTGTCCTGGACGTTGAGGATCAGCGGGTCCCAGTCCTCGGTGGCGTACTCGTCCTCGATCTCCAGGGCGCAGCGCTGCACCGCCGCGGTGTACTCCCGGTACTCAGGCAGGTCGTGGCGTGAGGGGTAGGCGAAGGCGAGGTGCACGACCCTGCCGTGCCACTCGGGGTGCGTCGCCAGGAACTCCCGGTAGGCGGTCAGGCCCCTGACGATGTTCTTCGACAGCTCGGTCCTGTCGATCCGCACGATCAGCTTGCGGTCGCCGACCAGCTCCCGCAGGGCGGACATGTGGGACTCGACGTCCGGTTCCGACGCGCGCGCCCAGAGCGCCTCCCCGTCGACGCCGAGGCCGTGCACGCCGATCCTGGTGGTCCTGCCCTCGTGAGTCACCGTACGGCCGGCACGGTCGACCTCGGCGCCGAGCACGCTCTCGCAGCAGTCCATGAAGGCGCCGGCCCAGCGGGCGGTCAGGAAGCCCGCGCGGTCGGCGCCCAGGATGCCTTCGAGCAGCTCGGCCGCGACCTCGTCGGGCAGCAGGCTGAAGTATTCGGGCGGGGCCCACGGGGTGTGGGAGAAATGGGCGATCCGCAGGTCGGGTCGCTCGACCCTGAGCATGGCCGGGACCAGGCCCAGGTGGTAGTCCTGCACCATCGCCTTCGCCCCGTGCGAGGCCTCTTCGGCGATCGCCGTCGCGAACGCCTCGTTGTATGCCTGGTAGGACTCCCACTCCCTGCCGAACCTGGCGTCGAACTGCGGCCTGTTCGGGGTGTCGTAGAGGAGGTGGTGGACGAACCACAGGGTGGAGTTGGCGACCGCGTTGTAGGCGCGGTGGAAGGTCGCGGCGGGGATGTCGAGCATCCGCAGCGCCCCGGTTTCGTAGCCCGCCTGGTCGAGACGGCCGCCCGGCGCCAGTCGTACGGCGCTGCGGTCGCCGTCGGAGAGGGCCGCGCAGACCCACAGGACGTCGAGGTCCTTGGCCACCTCCGACAGGCCGGAGACCAGGCCGCCGCCACCCCTGCGCATGGTCAGTGCGCCGTCCTCCGACAGGGTGAAGGAGACGGGGCCGCGGTTCGAGGCCACCAAAATCGCACTCATTTTGATCCCCTCGCCTAGGGACGTGCTTGTCCCGAAGGTTAACCAAACATAACCGGCGACCGTAGGATGTCGAGCGACTATGACCGCTGATGGGGGCTCGTGATGGCGCTGGACGAGACGACCGAGGAACTGGCCCGCGCAGCTGCCGGAGGCGACCACCGGGCGCTGGGCGAGCTGCTGAAGCGGATCGAGCCCGAGGTGCTGCGGCACTGCGGGCGGATCCTTCCCTACCGGCAGGACGCGGAGGAGGCCTCCCAGGACACCCTGCTGGCCGTGGCCCGCAACATCGGTCGCTTCGAGGGGCGGGCACGGTTCAGCACGTGGCTGCACATCGTGACCGCCAACTGCGCGCGTACCACCTACCGCTCGCTGAAGCGGCGTTCCGCCGAGCAGAGCTCGGACGAGCTGCCGCTGCACAACAAACCCGACGTCGCCCGGGTGAGCGTGATCGCCGGCTCCCGGCTTGACCTGCTCGACGCGATGGAGGCGCTCGAGGCGGAGAAGCCCGACCTGGCCCAGGCGCTGGTGCTGCGCGACATCTGCCAGCTCGACTACAACGAGGTCGCCGACCAGCTCGGCATCCCGCTCGGCACCGCGAAGTCGCGCATCCACCAGGCCCGCAAGTACGTCCAGGGAGCGCTCGGCGACGCCTACGGCTTCTGACCTCCGGCACCCGTCTCCCGACGCCCTGTCCGATCTTTGACATGCTTTGTCTCATTTGGCGAGACGGCTGGCCAGGATCGCGGCGGGGCGAGGTAGAGTGCATGAGACCTGCGTGTCAGGTCCACAACTGCATATTGCTCATCCAGAGGGGTGGAGGGACCGGCCCTGCGAAGCCCCGGCAACCCTCCCGGTTCAAGACTCGCGATCTGGCGAGGTCGGCCGGGACAGGTGCCAATTCCGGTCTGTGACCAGGGTGGTCGCAGACGAAGATGAGGGAAAGGCCTCGCTTCATGGCGCTCGCAAACACTGAAACCACCTCCTCGCTCGGCCGCGTCGACGACGTGCGCGATCGGCGTTTCGGCCCCGCCGCCGCGCTGTCCTGTCGTGAGTGCGGTGCCCGCTACGAGCTCGGCCCGAGCTTCGCCTGTATCGAGTGTTTCGGGCCCCTTGAGATCGCCTATGACTTCGGGCGTGTGACCCGAGAGCAGATCGCACAGGGGCCGACCAACATCTGGCGCTACCGTTCCCTGCTGCCGGTTCCCGAGGACGTCGCCACCAAGCCCAACATGGCGCCGGGCTGGACCAAGCTCGTCAAGGCCGACAACCTCGCGCGTGAGCTCGGCCTCCGCTCGCTGCACGTGAAGGACGACTCGGGCAACCCCACGCACTCCTTCAAGGACCGCGTGGTCGCCATCGCCGTCGAGGCGGCGAGGAACTTCGGCTTCCACACCCTCTCCTGCTCCTCGACCGGCAACCTGGCCGGTGCCGTGACCGCGGCCGCAGCGCGGGCCGGGCTCGACGCCTGCGTGTTCATCCCCGCGGACCTGGAGCAGGCCAAGATCGTCATGGCCTCCGTCTACGGTGGCAGGCTCGTCGGCATCGACGGCACCTACGACGACGTCAACCGCTTCTGCTCCGAGCTCATCGGTGACGAGCTGGGCGACAAGTGGGGCTTCGTCAACGTCAACCTGAGGCCGTACTACGCCGAGGGCTCCAAGACCCTGGCCTACGAGATCGCCGAGCAGCTCGGCTGGCGCATCCCCGACCAGATCGTCATCCCGGTCGCGTCCGGCTCCCAGCTCACGAAGATCGACAAGGCGTTCAAGGAGCTGATCGCGCTCGGTCTCGTCGAGGACAGGCCCTACAAGATCTTCGCGGCCCAGGCTGAGGGCTGCTCCCCGGTCTCCGCCGCCTACAAGGCGGGCCACGACGTGATCCGCCCCGTCAAGCCGGACACGATCGCCAAGTCGCTGGCCATCGGCAACCCCGCGGACGGTCCCTACGTGCTCGACATCGCCAGGCGCACCGGCGGTGCGGTCGAGGACGTCACGGACGCCCAGATCGTCGACGCGATCCGCCTGCTGGCCAGGACGGAGGGCATCTTCGCCGAGACCGCGGGCGGTGTCACGGTCGGTGTGCTGCGCAAGCTGGTCGAGTCGGGGAAGATCGACCCCGACGCGGAGACGGTGGTTCTCAACACGGGCGACGGCCTGAAGACCCTCGACGCGGTGGCCGACCAGGCACGCCCCACCGCCGTCATCAGGCCCTCTCTTGACGCATTTCGTGCGGTTGTCGCCTAGAACTCGTGAAAGGTACTGAATTATGAGTGTTTCTGTACGGATTCCGACGATTCTCCGTACGTACACCGACGGCGCGGCCGAGGTGAACGGAGAGGGCGAGACTCTTCGGGACGTGCTCCAGAAGCTCGACGCTGACTTCCCGGGCATCGGCGCCCGTATTCTCGATGAAACGGGCAAGATTCGTCGTTTTGTGAACGTGTACGTGGGTGATGAGGACGTCCGTTTCGCTGACAACCTGGACACGGCGACTCCGCCCGGAGTTCAGATCTCCATCATCCCGGCGGTCGCCGGAGGCTGAGCCTCGGCGAAGACCCTGAGAGGGCCCCAGGTGGGCCCGGGCGCCCGTTGTCATGAAACGGCGCCCTTCGACCGTGTTCACGACACCCGCACCGGCCTGGCCGCGTGCGGGTGTCGTGTTTTGTGATGCAAGCTCATATTTTTGAGGTCAAGACATAATGTAATATTTAACTAACTAATCGTGATAGCAAAACTATGTCAGGGCGCTGAATGCGTCCGTAAAGCGGTAGTTTGCTGGTTGACTCTGTTGCCCTACGGGCTCCCACAGGTATGGTCGAGGGCGATCGACGTAGGCGATGTCTCCGCCTCGGAGATTGAGGACATCGCGAAGGAATGGGCGGTGTCCCTCAAGCCCAGTAAGAGGAGTCGGAAGTGGCGCAAGGCACCGTCAAATGGTTCAACGCGGACAAGGGCTACGGCTTCATCGCGGTAGACGGTGGTAAGGATGTTTTCGTCCATTACTCCGCGATCATGATGGATGGGTATCGTGCGCTCGAACAGGGCCAGCGGGTCGAGTTCGAGATCACGCAGGGACAGAAGGGACCTCAGGCGGAATCCGTCCGGACAGTCTGACTCGCCTCCGTCAGAGCTCGCCGGGAACCGTCGGCGGATCCCGCGACAGCGCAGTTCGTGCGGATCGCCTCCGGAACGTTGGCCCGGCTCGTCGTTTCCATCGGCGGGCCGGGCCTTCGCCTAAGCTGAGACCAGGTCAACCGGACCTTGGCTTGCACTCGCCAGGGGAGAGTGCTAAACAGTTGGTTAGCACTCCTCATTGGTGAGTGCCAACCCTGGATCGAGACGATGGGGCCCGCCGAACGGAGTCGCGGGCCCGTATGCCGTCGCGGGCGTCGGCTCGATCTGGTGCAAGCCACCCTGTGTTTGGGAGGTCTAGCCGTATGGCAGCCAAGATGATCGCGTTTGACGAGGACGCCCGGCGCGGTCTCGAGCGTGGTATGAACCAGCTCGCGGACGCCGTCAAGGTGACCCTCGGCCCGAAGGGCCGTAACGTCGTTCTGGAGAAGAAGTGGGGCGCCCCCACGATCACCAACGACGGTGTCTCCATCGCCAAGGAGATCGAGCTCGAGGACCCGTGGGAGAAGATCGGGGCCGAGCTCGTCAAGGAAGTCGCCAAGAAGACCGACGACGTCGCGGGTGACGGCACCACCACGGCCACCGTGCTGGCCCAGGCGCTGGTCCGCGAGGGCCTGCGCAACGTCGCCGCGGGCGCCAACCCGATGTCCCTGAAGAAGGGCATCGAGGCCGCCGTCGAGCGCGTCTCCGAGGAGCTGTCCAAGCTGGCCAAGGACGTGGAGACGAAGGCGCAGATCGCCTCCACCGCCTCCATCTCCGCGGGCGACCCGCAGATCGGCGAGATGATCGCCGAGGCGATGGACAAGGTCGGCAAGGAAGGCGTCATCACCGTCGAGGAGAGCAACACCTTCGGCCTCGAGCTCGAGCTCACCGAGGGCATGCGCTTCGACAAGGGTTACATCTCGCCCTACTTCGTGACCGACCCGGAGCGTATGGAGGCCGTCCTCGACGACCCGTACATCCTCGTCGTCAACTCCAAGATCTCCGCGAACAAGGACCTGCTCCCGGTTCTCGACAAGGTCGTGCAGGCCGGCAAGCCGCTGCTGCTCATCGCCGAGGACATCGAGGGCGAGGCCCTGGCCACCCTGGTCGTCAACAAGATCCGTGGCCTGTTCCGCTCGGTCGCGGTCAAGGCGCCGGGCTTCGGTGACCGCCGCAAGGCCATGCTGGGCGACATCGGCATCCTGACCGGTGCCCAGGTCATCAGCGAGGACCTTGGCCTGAAGCTGGAGTCCACCTCGCTGGACCAGCTCGGCCGGGCTCGTCAGGTCATCGTGACCAAGGACGAGACCACCATCGTGGACGGCGCCGGTGACGCCGAGCAGATCGCGGGACGGGTCAACCAGATCCGCGCCGAGATCGAGAACACCGACTCCGACTACGACCGCGAGAAGCTCCAGGAGCGCCTCGCCAAGCTGGCCGGCGGCGTGGCCGTCATCAAGGCGGGCGCGGCCACCGAGGTCGAGCTCAAGGAGCGCAAGCACCGCATCGAGGACGCCGTCCGCAACGCCAAGGCGGCCGTCGAGGAGGGCATCGTCCCCGGCGGTGGTGTCGCGCTGCTGCAGGCCGGCGCCAAGGCCTTCGACAAGCTCGAGCTGGCGGGCGACGAGGCCACCGGTGCCGCGATCGTGAAGAAGGCCCTTGAGGAGCCGCTGAAGCAGATCGCGGTCAACGCCGGTCTCGAGGGTGGCGTCGTGGTGGAGAAGGTGCGCAACCTCACCCCGGGTGAGGGCCTGAACGCCGCCACCGGCGAGTACGTCAACCTGTTCGAGTCGGGCATCATCGACCCGGCCAAGGTGACGCGCTCCGCGCTGCAGAACGCCGCCTCCATCGCGGCGCTCTTCCTCACCACCGAGGCTGTTATCGCCGAGAAGCCCGAGAAGGCCGGAGCCGCTCCTGCCGTTCCCGGCGGCGGCGACATGGACTTCTGAGTCCAGGCGCTTTCCCAAAGAGGCGGTCCCGAGGTGCCGGGGCTGCCTCTTTGGTTTTCTCGGGCACCGGATTCTTTCCTGCCGATGCTCCAGAGCCTGATGTTCCGAAAGGGGATTGACCTTCCGGAGCCAATTGTCGTTCGTTTCACGGCGGTTCCGAGCACTGATGAGATCAGGGCGGCTCGTTTTCCCGAGAAGTCTCACCTTTGCCGGGAAGACGCCAGAGGCTTCACCCATCTGGACCATTCAGGCTGTGGAGCATAACCGGCGGCGTTCCAGGCGAGAGGGGCGGAACCTAACGCAGCTGGGCGGGAAGGTCGCCGGTGTGCAGGACGGTCAGGGAGGTGACCGCCCTCGTCAGAACCACGTAGAGGCGGGCCAGACCGCGGGGCTCCGCGTTCACGATGTCGGCGGGCTCGACCACGATGACGTGGTCGTACTCCAGGCCCTTCGCCAGGGTCGCGGGGACGACCAGAAGGCGGTGCTCCTCGGCCGAGTCCTGGCTCAGCACCCGGTGATCCAGGGACGCCAGGGCAGTGGAGACCTCGGTGACCGAGGCGTCGGGGACGATCACGCCGATCGAGCCCTCGCGGGCCAGTGCCTCCCGCACCGCCTCCGTCAGGGACGCGGCCGGGTCGGGGGCGGGCCGTACGGAGAGGGAACCGATGCCCGGCCGCAGCGACCGGGGCGGAGCCAGGTCGGGGGCGACGGAGGGCAGCAGCCTGGCGGCGTAGTCGAGGACCTCCCGGGGAACGCGGAAGCCGAGGGTGAGCTCGGTGACCGCCCCGTCCTCGAAGCCCAGGTGCGCGAGCACCTCCTTCCACGAGCGGGCGGACCAGGGGGTCGTCCCCTGCGCGAGGTCGCCGAGGACGGTGGCCGATCCCGTACGGCAGCGCCGCCCCAGAGCGCGCAGCTGCATGGCCGACAGGTCCTGGGCCTCGTCGACCACCAGATGCCCGAGCGGGGCGGTCCGTTCGATCATGTCGCCGAGCTCGTCCATCAGCGCGCCGTCGGCGGCCGACCACTTCGCGGACCGGAAGGACTTGGCGGGTTTGACCCACAGCAGCAGAGCCTGCTCCTCGGCGGTCAGGTCCTCCTTGGCGGCGGTGGCGAGGAAGGCGGGGTCGCTGAGCAGCCTGTGGAGCACCTGCTGCGGGGTCAGCTTGGGCCACACCGCGTCCACCACCTGCTTGACCGGCTTCGATCTGGCGACGGCGTCCTGCACCCGGTCGTCGGGAGACTCGCCGCGTTGCTCCATCCGGACGAGCACCATGTGGGCCAGCCGCTGGGCGAGGGCCGCGCGCCCCGGGCCGTAGCGGGTGGTGCCGCGCAGCGAGGCGACGATCTCGCGAACCTCGTGGTCGGCCACCCGGTACCGGTTGATCCCCTTGGTGAACAGCACGCCTTCGACGGGCTTGACGATGTGCATCCACAGCGCGCGCTTGAGCACCGGCACGATCCTCGCGTCGCCCTTGATCGCGCTGACCGCGGGGTTCTCGGGCGTCGAGTGGTCGCCCAGGATGCCCGCGACGGTGGTCTGGTCGACCTTGACCTCGCCGAGCGCGGGGAGCACCGAGGAGATGTACGACAGGAAGGCCCGGTTGGGGCCGACGATCATCACGCCGGACCTGGCGAGCCTCTCCCGGTGGGTGAAGAGCAGGTAGGCGGCCCTGTGCAGGCCGACGGCGGTCTTTCCGGTGCCGGGCGCCCCCTGGACGCACACGGTCCTGCTCAGCTCGGAGCGGACGATCTCGTCCTGGTCCGGCTGGATGGTCGCGACGATGTCGCGCATCGGCCCGGAGCGGGGCCGTTCGATCTCCTCGGTGAGAATCCTGCTCTGCCCGAGGGCGCCGCCCTGATCGAGCGGCTCGTCCTCGTAGGCGGTCAGGTCGCCGCCGTGATAGCCGAACCTGCGGCGGCGGGCGAGGTCCATCGGTTCCGACGGGCTCGCCTGGTAGAACGCCCGCGAGACCGGCGCCCGCCAGTCGATCACCAGCGGGCGGCTGCGGTCGTCGTGGACGTGCCTGCGCCCGACGTAGACGGTTCCCGGGAGATCGTCCTCGACCGCGCGGTCAAGGCGGCCGAAGAACAGGGGAGTACCCGAGTGGTCGGCCAGCGCCGCGACCCGCTGGTCCAGCAACGCCTGCAGGATCTGCTGGGAGACCCAGTCTCCCGCGGCGTCAGAGGACAGGGACTGGGCGTGCTCGCGCATCGCGCGCAGCGCGGCTCTCGAGGTGGCCAGATGCGCGCGCTCCGCGGCGAGGATTTCGGCGGGATCTTCGGGGGGATTGTCGGAGGAATGGCTGATTCGGTCAGGAGATAGTCGGGATCCGGACACGCGGAAGCGCCTCCCATTCGATAAACGGAGGTGGTGGTCATCAGGCAGCGAATCGATCAGCTTACCGGCGGTCTTCGGGTGGCTCAAAAGAATTAACCGCGCCTCCGAGCCGGGCCCGAGGCCGGGTTTTGGAGGCGAGGCCCGGGCCGGTGGCACAGGCCGTTCGGTGACCTGCCTCTCACGGGTGGGAGAACGCCGGCCGATGGTAACCGACCTCTTAGTGAGTGCCCTAACACCGTCCGTGTTTGTGCGCCAAAATCCCTAAAAAGGCGGGCAAATCCGGTGACTCGCGTAGATCATGGGGGTATGTCGCCAGTGGCCATCGAGGCCTAGCGAGGGGGTGGTTGCTTTGACGAAAGCCTGTGGAATTTCCTGGACCTGACACACGCGACGACGTGTTCGCCGCGTGACACTAATCGTCGGCGAGCACGTCGTCAGCGTCGATGATCTGGTAGGCGTACCCCTGCTCGGCCAGGAAGCGCTGCCGGTGCGCGGCGAACTCCTGGTCGACCGTGTCCCGGCTGACCACCGAGTAGAACCGCGCCCCGCCGCCGTCCGACTTGGGACGAAGCACACGGCCGAGGCGCTGGGCCTCCTCCTGCCGTGACCCGAAGGTGCCCGAGACCTGGATGGCGACCGCGGCCTCCGGCAGGTCGATGGAGAAGTTCGCCACCTTGGAGACGACCAGCACCTGGATCTCCTTGTCACGGAACGCCTGGAACAACCGCTCCCGCTCCTTGACCTTGGTCTCCCCCTTGATCACCGGTGCGTCCAGGTGCTCGCCGAGCTCGTCGAGCTGGTCGATGTACTGCCCGATGACCAGCACCTGCTCGTCCAGATGGCGCCTGACGAGCGCCTCCGTCACCCGCGTCTTCGACGGAGTGGTCGCGCAGAACCGGTAGCGCTCCTCCGATTCGGCCATCGCGTACGCGAGCCGTTCCTCGTCGGTCAGGGTCACCCGCACCTCGACACAGTCCGCCGGGGCGATCCAGCCCTGGTTCTCCATCTCCTTCCACGGCGCGTCGTAGCGCTTCGGCCCGATCAGGGAGAACACGTCGCCCTCCCTGCCGTCCTCGCGCACGAGCGTCGCGGTCAGCCCGACCCGCCGCCTGGCCTGCAGGTCCGCGGTCATCCGGAAGATCGGCGCGGGCAGCAGGTGGACCTCGTCGTAGACGACCAGGCCCCAGTCGCGGGCGTCGAACAGCTCCAGGTGCCGGTAGACCCCCTGCTTGCGGGTCGTCATCACCTGGTAGGTGGCGATGGTGACGGGCCGGATCTCCTTCTTGGTCCCGGTGTACTCGCCGATCTCGTCCTCGGTCAGCGAGGTCCGCTTGATCAGCTCCTGCTTCCACTGGTGCGCCGAGACGGTGTTGGTCACCAGGATCAGCGTCGTCGCCTTCGCGTGGGCCATCGCCGCCGCGCCCACGATCGTCTTGCCCGCGCCGCAGGGGAGCACGACGACGCCGGAGCCGCCGTGCCAGAACGCCTCCGCGGCCTCCCGCTGGTAGGTGCGCAGCTGCCAGCCGTCCTCGTTCAGCGTGATCGGGTGGTGCTCGCCGTCGACGTATCCCGCGAGGTCCTCCGCGGGCCAGCCCAGCTTGAGCAGGTGCTGCTTGATGTTGCCACGCTCGCTCGGGTGCACCGCGACGGCGTCGGTCTCAAGGCGCTCGCCGAGCAGCGGCTGGATCTTCTTCGAGCGCAGCACCTCCTCCAGGACCGCCCTGTCGGTGCTGGTCAGGACGAGCCCGTGGACGGGGTGCTTGTCCAGCTTGAGCCTGCCGTACCTCGCCATGGTCTCGGCCACGTCGACCAGCAGGGCGTGCGGCACCGGGTAGCGGCTGTAGCCGATCAGCGCGTCGACCACCTGCTCGGCGTCGTGCCCGGCCGCCCGCGCGTTCCACAGGGCGAGCGGGGTCACCCGGTAGGTGTGCACGTGCTCGGGAGCGCGCTCGAGCTCGGCGAACGGCGCGATCGCCTTGCGGCACTCGTCGGCCTTCTCGTGGTCGACCTCGAGCAGCAGGGTCTTGTCCGATTGGACGATCAGCGGTCCGTCAGTCAAAGACTTCTCCCTCGTGTACGGCTGGCGAGCCCATGGTCGCATCCCCGGGGGGAACTCGCCCATCGGCTCCCCGCTCCGTATGTCCAACGGAGAGGAGCCCTCGGACAGTCCCGGGCCGCCGGTGCGATTCAGAGGCTCGTGTGGTCCGGAGATGCCCGATGTGGTGCGGAAATCCTTGTGCCGCGGGGAGCCCGTGTGGTCCCGGGGCTCAGTCGAAGGCGCCGTTCACCCCCGCGACGATGATGGCGCCGACCCCCAGGACGACCAGGGCGATGTTGATGCCGATGCTGATCCAGGTCCACTTGAGCAGGTTCCTGGCCCCCTGGGGGTCCCTGTCGACCTTGCCGAGCGCGATGCCGGACAGGACGGCCCCGGTGATGCCGCCAAGGCTGACATAGCAGGTCAGGCCGAGGAAGATGCTGATGACCAGCGCGACGATCGCGTGGGTCCTGACGCCGTCGGTGTTCTGCTGGGGCCCGGGGCCGTAGTCGTAGCGCGGCGGATACTGTCCGTACGGGGACTCGCCGTACCCCTGTGAGCCGTGGCCGGGCTGACCGTATCCCTGCTCGTGACCCTGCCCGTATCCCGGGTCACCGTAGCCGAGCTGGCCGTACCCCGGATCGCCGTACGAGGGCTGGGTGTAGCCCGGCTGGTCGTACCCGGGCAGGGTGTGGCCCGGCTGGTAGTACCCGGGCTGACCGTAGCCCTGCCCGTGATCCGGCCGGCCGTGGTTCTGCCCGTACGCGGGGGTCTGGCCCGGGCCGGTGCTGTACGGGCTCTTCCAGTCATCCGGATTTGTGCTGGGACCTTCGGGCTGACCGCTGCTCACTGGGGATCGTCTCGCTTCTGTCGAACGCCGAACATCAACAAATATCACGATATGAGGATCAGGGCGGATGTCGTGGCTCAACCAGGCTAAACCGGGTTCGAGCGCTCCTTCGGGCGGTCCTGTGGCGCGCGGTCACGCGCGGGGCGGTCAGTTGATGTCGGCGATTCCGGTGATGCGGTGCAGGGCGAAGCGGTGCACCGCCGCGCGGGTCTCGTCGTATGCGGTGAGGTAGCCGCCCTCCATCCGCGCGGGCTCAAGGATCCGGCTGGTCGCGTTGCCTTGGGAGTCGAGGTAGCCGATCCAGACCTGGGAACCCTGCCGGATGGCCTCGCGCAGCGCGTTGATCGTGGCGGTCGCGGGGGAGCGGGGAACCTGGCCCTCCGGGGCGTCCACGGGCGCCCTGCGCGCCAGATGGGCCGCGTCGCCTGCCCGCACCGCGCGTACGGCTGCCGCGACCACGTCGGCCTCCGGGCCGTTGAACGCGACGGACGGGCGCGGCGACGGCTGGCCGTCAGTCCTGCGGACGTCGAGCCGCGTGATGATCACGTCACCGTCCAGGGACTCGGCCGCGGGGGCGTAGCCCATCGCGCGCAACGAGTCGACCAGCGTTGACCTCGAGGTCTTCGAGGCGATCACGGTGGGGGCGAGCCTGCGCAGCCGCAGCGGGAGGGCACGCCTGTCCGCCGTCACCTCGTCGAGCAGGGAGGGGTCGTCGCACCGGATGTAGGCGCTGGCCGTACCGACACGCATGCGGCCGTGGCGGCGGGCCACGTCCGTGACGAGGTAGCTGAGCGGCTGCGGGACGGGCGTCGTCGAGTGCCGCTCCAGCATCGACAGCATCTCGTCCGCGCCCTGCCCCGCGTCGAGCGCCCGCCGGATCGACTGCTCACAGAACCGGTAGACCGTCGCGCCGCCGGTCGACTCCACGTCGGCGGCCATGGCCAGCCAGCGCCTCAGGTCGCCGGTGAGGGGCCCGGGGGCGACGGCGGTCAGGTCGGCCTGCAGGAGCACGTGGTCGAGCGGCTCGGGCAGCAGCGGGGCCAGCGACAGGGCCGCGGCGCTCGCACGGCCGCCGCAGCAGGGCAGCAGGGCACGGCCGTGGTCCGCGATCGCGCCGAACCCGGTCATCCCGATCTGCTCGGCCTCACGCAGCGTGAACTCGACGAGTTGGTCGCGCTGGCCGCCACGGCGGCGCGGCTGCTCCCAGGCCAGGCGCTCGCGCACCGAGTCGAGGGACGGGGCGACGCCGGGCCCTGCGGCGGAGAGCATGCCCAGGGTGGTCGCGCGGACCTCGGCGGCGGCCGAGCGCCGCAGGTCGGGGTGGAGGGCGTTGAGCAGCCTGTCGCGCTCGTCACGCTCGCCGATCACCCCGGGGACCCGGTCCATGGACAGCCAGCCCGCGGCCAGCACGGCCCAGCGGTCCTCGGTGCTCTTCACCCGCCAGCCGTCGTAGGCCGGGGTCGGCAGCCAGTCGCCGTCGACCGAGCCGCTCGCGGCGATGAGCCCGACGGCGTAGGCCACCTCGATGATCAGCCCGGTCACCCATTCGGGCAGGTCGAGCAGGCCCGCGGTCCGCTTCAGGTCGCGTACGGCCAGGCCGCCGCTGCGCAGCACGCCGGGCGGGTCGACGCTCCAGCGCTCGCACAGTTCCTCGATCGCGCGGACGAAGGCGAACGCCTGCCCCGCCGCGGTGCGGTTGGCCATCGCCTGGTCGCGCTTGGCGCCGTCGAGCGGCGGCGGGACGGGCGAGAGATCCTGGTGGATCCGGCCGTCACGCAGGAACAGGCCGACCTCGCGGGGGAGCACGACAGTCTCCTCGCCGGTCGCGCCGAGCAGCGCGCGGGAGAGCAACTGCTCGATCGGCGACTGGGCGGTCGCGGTCCGCACCTCCCTGCGGGCGTTCGGCACCCGGCCGCTGGCCGGTCCCCAGGCCAGCTCGTTGAGCGCGGACCTGGCCTGCGGCGAGACGCCCTGGATGAGGCGCTCGACGACCTCCTGGCCGCCGAGCAACTCGGCGAGGACCTCCTTGGTGTCACCGGTCTCGCCGCCGATGTCCTGGATGAGCTCGGCCAGCCGCTCCGCGGGATGGTGCCTGAACACCTCGACCACGGGCGGCCCGAGCCCCGCGGGCGTCTCCAGGATCTCCCGCACCCCCGGAGCGGGGGCAAGGGCGCTCTGCGGCCCGTAGACCAGGGCGAGGGTCCGCAGCCGCTCGACGGTCTCCTTGAGTGCGCTCCGCAGCACCGAGGCGGGCACCCTCTCGGGCAGGGCACGGGCCATCTGGGTGCGCAGCGAGCGGTAGTCGACCGGGGACGGCAGCACCACCAGCGTCTCGACGACCGAGAGTGTGAACCGGTCGAGCCGGTCGAGCACACGTCCGACCGCCGACGGGCTGCTCGCCCGCCCCGCCAGCCCCTCCACGTGCGCCGGGACCGGGGTGATGAGCTCGGGTCGCACGGTGACCAGGGCCCGTAACTGGTCATCGCTCCGGTTGCGCAGCCACTCGGTGAACTCCGTGCTCATTCCGTCAATGGTAAGAGGCCTGACCGACAAAGCTAGGTTTGGGAAAGTTCGCGTTCGCGTGAACAGCCGTGGACCATGGTGTGAACCACCGTCGAAGCGATGGTCGGACGGGTCGCGGGGCTCCGCTCAGCCGATCGTCTGGACCACGGGCCTGGGCAGCAGACCGAGCGCGAGACGCACCCAGGAGGCCACGAAACGGTCGCGCTCCGCGCGGCCGGGGGGTTCGCCGACGGTCTCCTCGAAAAGCCGGTAGTGGACCACCGCGCCACCGAGCACGGCGCCGATCGCGGGCCAGTCGAGGTCGGCCCCGGCATATTCGGGCTGGGCACGAAACCAGGTGGTGATCGCGTCGAACATCGGCTGGAGCAGCCCCTCACGCACGATCGCGACCAGCTCGGGGAACTGGCTCAGGTCGCGGAAGAAGACACGTGTCAGCTCGCTCTCCTCGCGAACCTTGGCCAGTCCGGCCTTGCACAGGTGCGCCAGGCGCTCCTCGACGGCGACCGAGGGGTCGATCGCGCTCATCTCGGCCAGCGTCTCGGCGATCTGCGCCCTGGTCCTGGCGGCGTGCTCGTTGATCGCCGCGGCCAGCACCTCGTACTTGGACCTGAAGTGCCGGTAGAGACCTCCAGCGCCGGGAGACAGCCCGGAAGCGGCCTCGATCTCGGCCACCGAGGTCGCCGAGTAGCCTCGTTCGGCGAACAGGCGCAGGGCCTCGTCGACGATCCGCTCGCGCGTCGATCTGGTCATCTCTTTACCGATACCTCCACCGTGACCCTATCCAGTGCCGGACCTGTGAGGTCGTGGCTCGCCAGGCCGCGCGTGCCCGGACCCGTCGGTGCGCGACGGTGTCGGCGGCAGGGGCGGTACGGCGCGCGGAGCGGTGGGGAGGGGCCCCGGCTGCCCGGGCACGGCCGTGTCCCGGCTGAAGAGCGGGTTCTCCAGCAGACTTTCACAGCGGGGGCGTCCCGTACAGCAGGTCGGGATTACCCGTGTTCTCCGGAGATTTGACATCCTGCGAGAGCCTCGCGGAGCCCGATCCCTCCGCTGGGCGGAGGGGAGCGGTGGAAACCAGATGAACTCGGTCGGGTTCGACCTGGACATGACGCTGGCTGACACGCGCGCGGGTATCGCCGCCGTCTATGACGAGTTGGCGCTGCGCATCGGTGTGTTCATCGACAGCGCCGCCGTGGTCGCCAGGCTTGGGCCGCCGCTGGAGTGGGAGCTGGCCAACTGGTTGCCCGCAGAGGAGATCCCGCGAGCCGTCGACGTCTACCGGTCGCTGTACCCCTCGATCGCCGTCCCGGCCACAACCCCGATGCCCGGCGCGTTCCAGGCCGTCGAGACCGTACGGCGGGCGGGTGGCAGGGTCATCGTGGTGACGGGGAAGAACCCTCTGGACGCGACGAGGACGGTCAAGGCCCTTGGCCTGGACGTCGACGAGGTCGCGGGCTCGGTCTTCGGGCCGGCCAAAGGGCCCTCGCTCGCCGCGTTCGGTGCGGCCGCCTACGTCGGGGACCATGTCGCCGACATCGAGGCGGCGCGGGCGGGCGGCGCCGTCAGTGTGGGAGTGGCGACGGGTCACCATCCGGTGGGGGAACTGCGTGATCACGGAGCCGATGTGGTGCTCGCGGATCTGACCGAGTTCGCCGAGTGGTACGACGGCTGGAGGAGCCCCACTGTATTCGTGTAATTCAGGGCTGAATACACGGTCGCTCGAAGCGCTCGCTGGGCATAACCTACATCCATTCCTTTTCACGACAGTCTGAACGAGGTCACCCCTGTGCCGAGTGGCAAGGTCAAGTGGTACGACGCCGACAAGGGTTTCGGCTTCCTCACCCGCGACGACGGCGGTGAGGTCTTCGTGCATTCTTCCGCGCTTCCCGATGGCGTGGATTCCCTCAAGCCGGGCCAAAAGGTCGAGTTTGGCGTGGCCGAAGGGCGCCGTGGGCAGCAGGCGCTCTCGGTGCGTGTAATCGACCAGCCCCCGACGCTCGCCAAAACCGTCAAGCCGAAGGGCAAGCGCAAGAAGCCCGACGAGATGGTGGTCATCGTGGAAGACCTGATCAAGCTGCTGGACGCGGTCTCCACGTCCTACCAGAAGGGCAAGCACCCCGAGGCCGTGCACGCCAAGAAGATCGCCGCGGTGCTCCGCGCCGTGGCCGACGACCTGGACGACTGACCCGCTTCGCACCCCTCACGACTTTCCCCCGGCCCTCGCGGCCTTCGTTCCTCGAAGGCCGCTCGGGGCCCGGTTCCCCCTTCCCTGGAGCGCTTTTCCGGGAAACGTGAGCGCTCTTTCGGGAAGGGGCGGCGCGCACCCGTTCCCGCGGCTCAGCCGTGGGGGTTGGTCAGCGGCTTGGTCCGCTTGTCCGCGGGGGGATCGTCGCGCTGTACGACCGTGGTCGTCGTGTTCCCCGTCCCGGGCCCGTGTCTCCTCAAGGGGACCGGGCGCGGGGCGTCGGGGACGCTGGGCAGGAGGCTCGTTCCCCCGTCGGGCCGTGCGCCGTTCCCGTCAGACCGTGCGCCGCCTCCGGCACCGGCCCGCGCGCCGCTTCCGGCGTTGGCCCGCGCGTTCACGGGGCCGCTCCGGGAGCCGGGCCGGGCGTCCGAGGCACCCGAAGCGTCCTCGCTCTCTGCGACATCCGGGACATTCACGATATTCGAGGCATTAGAGGTTTTCGGAGTCCTTGAGGCCTCCGCCCTGGCCTTCTCGAACCTGGCGTCCCTCGCGTCGACCCGTCTGCGGCGCCGTACCAGGAGCCAGCCGAGTGAGCCGCCGAGCACGACGGACATCACCGCCAGCCCGGCGCGGCCGCCGGCGAACAGCGAGAACAGCAGCCCGACCAGGCCGCCCCCGACCCAGGCGACCTGCAGGAACGCCTCGACCACGCCGAAGGTCGACGAGCGGACCTCCTCACCGATCTCGCGCTGCACGATCGCGTCCAGCGCGAGCTTGCCCAGTCCCTGGGCGAACGCGGCGACCAGCGCGACGGCGACCGCCGTCCACAGGGTGAACACCACGGCCGCGGCGATCGTGGTCACGGTCGCCAGTGCGAGCGTGATCAGCACGATCACCTGTGGCGAGCGGCTGCGCACCCACGAGGCGACGGCGGTTCCCGCCAGGCCGCCCGCTCCCGCCGCCACGGCGAGCACGCCGATCGTGACCGGGGGCGTCAGGCCGGGCAGGTGTCTGTCCTGCACCAGGAACAGCAGGTAGAACAGCAGGAACCCGGAGTAGAGGCGGACGGCCACGTTCGCGGCCATCGCCTCGGTGACCACGGGGCCCACGTTCAGCAGCGTGCGCCAGCGGTCAGGCCGCGCCTGCCCGTCCTCCTGCTCCTCGTCGAGCACGTCGAGGTCGGGGGAGTCGACGTGACGCGGCAGTCGTACGGCCAGCACGCCCAGGAGCAGGAAGAGCACCAGGGCTCCCCGCAGCGTCCACTCGGCGCCGAGCCAGGCGCTGACCCCCGCGCCGACAGGCAGCGCCACACCCGCGGTGACCAGGGCGAACAGGGCGACCCTCGCGTTCGCGGTGACCAGCGCGATGTCGGCGGGCAGCACGTTCGGCATGATCGCCGCCCGGGAGACGCTGTAGGCCTTCGACAGCACCAGCACGGCCAGCGCCGCGGGGAAGATGGTGAACACGTCGCCGGGAACGATCGCCGCGGCCATCGCGAAGCAGAGCAGGCCCCTGCCGAACAGGGTGCCCGCCATCACGAAGCGCCTGCCCGAGCGGAACCGGTCGAGGACCGGCCCGACGAACGGCGCGACCACCACGAAGGGGATCATCGTGATCAGCAGGTAGAGCGCGACCTGCCCCCTCGCCTCGTTGACCGGAAGCTTGAACAGCGTTCCGGCCAGGGAGGCGGTGACCAGCGCGTCACCCGCGCTCTCCAGCGCGGTCAGCTCGATCAGCTGCCCCAGTCCCGTACGGCCCGCGCCCTGGGCATGGGTCAGCCGCCGTGACGCCGTACCGATCCTGCGGGTCCCGCTGGCCGCGCCGCGGCCCGCGCGTACGACGGTCCGCCCCGCGCCGCGGCCGGCGCGCGCCGTCGCCCGCCCCGCTCGTACCGTCGCCCTGCCCGCACCCGCCGCCGAGCGACCGATCAGACGGGAGGCGTCGCCGACCGTCCTCTGTGCTTGTTCCCACCCACCTGCCACGCATCCAGTCTTACCCGAATGGCGGGTGGGATGCCCGATGCGGTATGTCACTTGGCGTCCGGTCCCGCGAGACGCCGCCTCCCGGTCCTGGCGGTGACCGTTCCGGGTCCGGGAGAGTAAGGGGCGTCGTCCGATGTGGTTACGGACCGCCTATCGGGGGTTGCGGACCGTCGGCGGGGGCGACCCCAGGTCACGGTTCGGCTGGCGCGAGATCACGGTTCGGGTGGCGCCATCAGGTCCTCGAAGTCCTTCCTACGCCGGAAGTGCCACTCTCACTGGGCTCCACCGCGAGGCCGTCTCCGGCGGACCCCCCGGGCGGGCGGGAGATAGGCGGGTAGCGGTGCCGTTCGCTCCGGGCATAGGTGAGAATGAACTGTGAGTCAGCGTAGCGAGCTAGGAAGTAAGGACAGCAGCCGCCTGGTTGCGAGGCCGGTGGAGGTGGACTCGTGACCCGTTCCCGGGCCCGCGCCGCGGTTCTCGACCCGGCGTGTGCCGCCGCCGTCGACCTGGCCCGTTCCGCGATCGAGGAGAACGTCAGGCCGGACGAGGTGGGCGACCACCTCGGCGCGGAGGCCGAGGCCGAGCGGGTCGTCACCCATTACTTCACCTGCCTCGACCGTGCTTACCGGGGCTGGCGCTGGGCCGTCACCGTCGCCAGGGCCTCAAGGGCGCGCAACGTGACGGTCAGCGAGGTCGTGCTCCTGCCCGGCACCGGCGCGCTGCTGCCGCCCGAGTGGGTGCCGTGGAGCGAGCGGCTGCGCCCCGGAGACCTCGGCGTCGGCGACCTGCTGCCGACCCCCGCGGACGACGTGCGGCTCGCCCCCGGCTTCACCCAGACCGAGGACGACTCCGACCGTCAGATGATCTTCGAGTACGGCCTCGGCCGGGCCAGGGTGCTCTCCCCGATCGGCAGGGACCGCACCGTGCGCCGCTGGCACTCCGGCGAGTCGGGACCGCACACCCCGCTCGCCCACGCCGCTCCCGCCCAGTGCTCGACCTGCGGCTTCTACTGGCCGCTCGCCGGCGCGCTCGGCATCGGCTTCGGGGTGTGCACGAACGAGTACGCCCCCGACGACGGGCGCGTGGTCGCCGCCGACCATGGCTGCGGCGCGCACTCGGAGGCGGCCGTGCTGCCGCACCAGGTCGAGCCGACCTCACCGATCCTCGACGATCACGCCTACGACCTCACGGAGGAATCCCCCGAGGCTGACCTGGCGGGCTCCGTGGACGACACCGCCGCGGAGCCGCTGGGTCATTCCTGATCCGACGCCGTCCTCACAGGCCGCCGGGCCGGTCACGATCCGGCGGGCCGCGATGCGGCGTGGCCTGTGGGGCCCCCGACCTTTGGACTCATCGCTGTGACTGACATCTTCGGCACCGACAGGTTGCGCGCCGCCGTGCTCGCCGCCTGGACCGCCTCACCCGCGCGGTTCCGCGAGGACGCGAACGCGGAGGAGGACTTCGCGCTCGGCGGATACCGCGATCGTCTGATCGTCGAGCTCGCCCAGAACGCCGCCGACGCCGCGCTTCGCGCGGGAGTGCCGGGACGGCTCCGCCTGTCGCTGCGCGAGGGGGTGCTGTCGGCCGCCAACACCGGCGCCCCGATCGACGCGGCGGGAATCGAGAGCCTGTCCACGCTGCGCGTCTCCAACAAGCGCGACGAGTCCGGCGCGGCCGGGCGGTTCGGCGTCGGTTTCGCGGCCGTGGTCTCCGTCTGCGACGAGCCGGTGATCGGCTCGCTCGGTTCCGGCGTCGTCCGCTGGTCCCGCGACCAGACCGCCGTCCTGGTGGCCGCCGAGCCCACGCTGTCCAAGGAGTTCGCCGAGCGCGGCGGGCACGTGCCGCTGCTGCGCCTGCCGTTCCCCGCGGGGCCGCTCGAGGTGCCCGGGGGGTTCGACACCCTCGTACGGCTGCCGCTGCGCGACAGGGCGGCGCAGGACGCGGTACGGCGGATGCTCCACGAGACCAGTGCCGCACTGCTGTTGGGCCTGCCCGCCCTGGAGTCGATCGAGATCGACGTCGACGGCCAGATGAGGACGGTCCTGCCGGATGGCTGGCGGGTGGTCTCCGCCTCTGGGCGCTTCACCCCCGAGGAGGTCGCCGAGCTGTTCGCCGACCGGCCGACCGAGGAACGTGCCAGGCCTCACTGGCTGGTCCGTTGGGCCGTGCCCGTTGAGGAGCCCAGGCTCCCTGGCGGTGCCGCGAATGGCGCGGGCCGGGTTTCCCCGGGTGGATCAGGCGACGTTTCCCCGGGGGGATCGGGCGGAGCGAAGGGGACCTTCCCCGGTGGCGAGCCCAAGCCGCTGCCCGCGCAGGTGCCGCCCGTGGTGCACGCGCCGACGCCGAGCGACGAGCCGCTCGACCTGCCCGTGCTGCTCATCGCCTCGTTCCCGATGGCCACCGACCGGCGGCACGTGGCGATGGGCCCGCTGACCGACTTCCTGGTCGAACGCGCCGCCGACGCGTATGTCGAGCTGCTGTCCGGGCTGTCCCGCACGCCCAAGCTGCTCAACCTCGTCCCCGGCCTGATGGGCAAGGGGGAGCTCGACGCCCATATCCGCAGGGCCATCCTGCGCAGGCTCCCTGACGCTCCGCTGCTGCCCGCCCTCTCCCGGCCCGCCGACGAGGACAAGCCCGTGGAGGGCGGCGCCGTACAGGGATCCGCGGACGGCGGGGAGAAGCCGCTCCCCGGCGCGCTCCCCGGCGGTGACGAGCTGGTCGTGGCCGGCAGGCAGGCGTCGGTGGTCGCGGCCCCCGGCGAGCTGCTGGAGAAGGTGGCCGCCATGGTCCCCGGCCTGCTGCCCGCGGGGTGGCCCTCCCGGCATCCGGCGATGATCGCCCTCGGTGTGAAGCGGGTCGAGCTCGCCGACGTCGTGGACATGCTCTCCGGTGACGTCGTCGAGGACAGGGAACCCGCCTGGTGGCGCTCGCTGTACGAGGTGCTGCCCGCCGACGACCCCGAGGCGCTGGGCGCGCTGCCGGTGCCGCTGGCCGACGGTCGCCTGGTCAGGGGACCGCGTGGCACGCTGCTGCTGACCGACGGCTCCTCGCTCGACCCGGCCGTGCTGGCCCCCCTGGGACTGCGCGTCGTCCACCGCGAGGCCGCCCATCCGTTGCTGCTGCGGCTGGGCGCCGCTGAGGCGACGCCCAGGACGGTTCTGGAAGACTCCCTGACCCGCGCCGCCGTCGCCGAGTCCCTGGAGAGCGCCGACTCGGAGCCGGTGGCGCAGGCGGTGCTCGCGCTGGTCGACGCCGCCGGGCTGGTCGCCGGGGAGGCCCCCTGGCTGTCGGACCTGGCGCTGCGCGGCGCGGACGGCGAGCTGTACCCCGCGGGTGAGCTGCTTCTCGCCGACGGGTCGCTGGCCGGGCTGCTGGATGAGGAGACGCACTTCGGCACGGCCGCGCCCGAGCTGGTCGACCGGTACGGCTCGCGGGTGCTGGCGGCTGCCGGGGTGCTCGACGGCTTCGCCGTCGTCAACGACACCGACGTGATGATCGACCCCGATGACTGCGACCACGATCTGGACCGCGAGGACGAGTGGCTGGAAGCCGTGCTCGACCTGCTTCCCGACGTGGACGTGCCACCGGTCGCCAGGGAGTTCTCCGCGGTCCGCGACCTGGAGTACATCGCCGACTGGCCCTCCGCCCTCGCTCTGCTGTCACAGCCCCCGCTCCGCTCGGTGCTGCACCCGCTGCGGGTCCTCGTGGCGGGCGAGGTCGTCGAGGTGCCGTCCTACACCGCGTGGTGGCTGTCCACCCACCCGGTCCTCGGCGGCAGGCGCCCGACCCAGCTGCGGCTCCCCGCCGCGGACCCGCTGCTGTTCGGCCTGTACGGCGACGCCCCCGCGACCGTCGACGAGGCCGCGCTGGCGATGATCGGCGTCCGGACGACCCTGCCCGACCTGCTGGCCTCGCACGGCGGTCCCGACGAGCTTCTCGAACTGCTCGGCGACCCCTCGATCGAGGTCGACCGGGCCCAGCTCCGCGCCCTGTGGGTGGCCCTGGCCGCGGTGGCCCCCGTCCGCGTCGCCCCTCCCCGGGCGGTGCGCGCCGTCCTCAACGGTGAGATCGTCGTCGCCGACGTCGAGGACGGCCACCTGCTGTCCGCGGGGGACGGCGATCCGTCCGGCGCGGCGGCGGGGGAGCCGGTGGTCGTCGAGGCGCCCGACCTGCTTCCCCTGGTCGCGGACCGGCCGCTGGTCCTGGCCCCGTTCGATCTCGCCGAGGCGCTGTCCGAGCTGCTCGACCTGCCGCTGGCCGGGGAGGAGGCCACGGGAGAGGTGACCTCGACGGGTACGGCTCGCGAGGTCCCCGCCGCCGTGCGGTCACTGCTTCCGACGGCGCCGCCGACCTATGTGGAGCACGAGAGCCTGCTCGTGGACGGGGTGCCCGCCGCCTGGCGGTTCTTCGAGGGCACGGTGCACGCCACCGGCGTCGAGGGCCTGGCCCGCGGACTCGCTTGGGCGTCCGGGCAGTGGGGCGACCGCCTCGCGGTGGCCGCCCTGCTTCGAGACCCGGCCGCGGTGCCCCTGCTCCTCGCCGAAGCCGACCTCGACAGCTGGACCGCCTCAACCTGACCCGTCCTGGCTTCCCGCCCCCGGGATGATCGACGTCCCGGGGGCCGGGGGGATCCGGCAGTCGTCAGGGAGCGGCGGGCGGTGCGGGGGTGACAGGAGGTGCCGAGGACACCGACGACGAAGGTGAGGCGGGCGAAGCCGGAGACGAGGAGGAGACGGGCGGGAGCGCCGTGACCGGTTCGACCGGTTCCTGTGATGCCTCTTGTAACGCCTCGTGCGACGCCTTTTGCGACGCCTCGTGTGACGGTGACCGGGTGCCCTCGCGGCGGTCGCGGCGGCGGACGAACCAGAGGCCGAACAGACCGCCGCATATGCCGGACACACAGGTCCAGATCCACCACTGGTGCGCGGGGTCCGGCCGTACGATCAGAAGCACTACCAGGGCGGCCGCCCACAGGCCGGTGCCCACGAGGATCGCGGCCGAGTCGTTGGTCCTCAACGGTTGGAGGTCCGGCAGGCGAGGCTGGTTCACACGCTCCAGCGTAGGCGACGCGGTCTCCCTCCTGGCAAAACGCGTGCGGATCCCTTCATCCCGCCTGTCCTGCCGACTGCTCATGATCGTTACGCTCCGCGAGGACGCGGGTCATCGGGCGCGACAGCTCGACTATCTCGGCCGCCAGTTCGACCGCCCGACGTGTCTCTCTCACAGACGGGTGATATCCGGCGTGAATCACCTTGTTCCGCACCTCTGCGAGATCCTTCTTCAGCGAGCTCGGCAGCTCCACGCCCAGGGTTCTGAGCGTGGAGGTGAGCGGCCCGATCTGCCGGGCCGACTGCCGGATGATTTCGCCGACCGCCTGTGGCAGTTCTCCGAGCTTCTCGTCGAGCATGCGGGTCAACGAGATCTCCGTCGCGGTCGCCGCGTCGAGCACGGCCCTTCGGTGGTGATCCTGTCTCAGCTCAACCCGGGAGTCGCGTAGAAGGATCCGTTCGTTCGGCGCGTCCGTTCCGGCGTTCACATGATCAAGAATGTTCGACCATGCGCTTTCCTCCAGCTGACTGACGACTTCGAACCTGTGCAGGGTGGCCTGGGCGGACGCGAGCAGGGTGGAGCCGCGGCCCGCAGGGTCGACGTAGTCCAGGGCCAACCCGTCGACTGTCCTGTGTGTTCTCTCTTCGAACGGCCATGTCATCGGGGTCGGCTCGCTGGGATTCCTGTCAAGCACCACGCTGATCCAGTCTTCGAGTCGTCTGGACCACGGTCCGACCGATTCGAAGAGCTCGTTGGCGGCCTGCTGGACTGACTCCGGCCGGGTGTCCGGAAGCGAGAAACGTATCGCCAGCATGGTGACGAAAACCGTGCCGGTCTCGTCCAACTGATCGCCGAAGGTGGTTCCCCAGACCGTTGAAGGTCCCCTTCCGTCTGACCAGCCGACGGATTTTCCGCCTCTGATCAACGACGGAGTCACCAGGCGCGGTCTCCCGAACGCTCCGGCGCGTAGCTCGGGAAGGGAGACAAGGCCCCGGACGTCGCCTATCCGGATGGGGAACTCAACGGGATCGCGGGTGAGATCGGCGTCGACACAGATGCTGCCCCGGCCGAAGCGGTGTGTGCCCTTGATGTACGGCCCCAAGACGCCTCCACACTCGGCTGATGTGTCCGGCTCCGGAGCGTACTCGCGAGGGGCTCGACGACGCCGGCACTTTGCCGGTTCGCGCGTCGCTGATCATGTTCGTGTGGTGGGCATCATGGTCGCCGGGTGGGCTGGTCAGGGCGGGGTCACTTCCAAGATCTGATCTCCGGGTAGCGAGGCGAGAGGCGGTTCAGCAGGGGCTGAGGGCGGCGGCCAGCGCGCCGCGGAGGATGGATGTCGGCATGTGAAGGATTTTTTCCACGACCGGTCGCGAGCGCTTCGGCTGAAAAGGCGAACGGGAGATGCGACTCTCGCCGGTGGGATACGACGACGGTCGCAGGTGGGCGCCGCGGGTGTTCCACACGGGTATGACAGACTGGCGAGCGGGGGCGTTCACGAGCGTCTCGTGAACGGTGCGAACGTCACCGGCCAGACGGCTGAGAAGGACGAAGGGCGCTACCGGTCGCAGCGGGGCCCGGGATACGAACGCCGTCCACGGCGGATCGCCCGCGGGAACATGCGGTGAATTCTCATGTCGTACGGTGGCCCACCGCGTGAGACCATGCGGGTCTACCGTACGAGGGCCGAGAACCGGCGGTTCCCGGTCGTTGGGCGGCAGATCCGTCACCATACGCCTTTGTGCTTGGCGCCTCGTCGCCCGTCCTCCGGCTGGCGTAGCTTCCCCAGGAGTCCCGGAATGACCCGCTACAGATCCGTCACCAGCAGCGATGTCGGCTGGGAGGCGTTACTGGCCGACGCCTTCGGAGCCCTCCTCAGTCGTCCGCTCGCCGGTTACGATCCCGGCGCCGAGTATGCCGCCTACTACCACGGCAACTTCTTCCACGAGACGAGGATCGACCGGGATCCGACCTGGTTGAACCCGGCGGTCCTGTCCGGGGGCGAGCCGGTCGAGGTGGGAGACCTCTACCTGTACGACATGGGGGAGCCGCCCCTGCGGTTCGACGCGGGCCGTTCGCTCTTCCAGTTCTCCAGCCACGGCCTCCCCAGGGACTTCGCCGCGGACCTGGCGGCGGCGTGTTTCGCCCCCGACGTCATCAGGGGCGCCGACCTGGCGCCGGTGCTGTGGCGCCACGATCTCGACCTCGCGGACCCCGTCCTGGCGGAGAACTGGCACGTCTGCCACGCCCGTATCGCCTCGGACGGCACGCTCCTCGACGCGATGCGGGTCGCGACCGGCATCGGGTACGGTCCCGGCAGCCTGATCCCCTTCGAGGGGAGTGTCGACGAGGAATGGGAGTCCGCGCTCGCCGCGATCTCCCACCCCGAGCTCCGCGCGCATCTCCGCCTCGGCTGCTGCGACGCGTCCGACGCCGAAGGCCTCACCTACCGGGGAGCCGACGCCCCCCTTGGTTCCCTCCTCGAAGACGGCGACTGCTCACTGGTCGCGGCCTGGGAGGACGGCCACGGCCAGGTGGACGTCACCGTCGTCCAGCTCGGCGCTCCCGTCGCGGGCCCCCGCAGGGCTTGACCGCCGCGGGGACACCCCCGTCGGCGCCTCGCCTCTCGGTTGGAGTCAGCCTGGTGTGGTGGGCGATGCCGTGTCCGGGTTGGGGATCGTGGGTCGGTCTGGCACGCTGTACGGCTCACGCCCAAGAAAACCCCGCCGGGAGGGAATCACGTGCGCAGGTATATAGTTAGCAAAGGTAATGACTTATGCTAACGAACCAATCCAGGAAGGACCCCGTCGCGAGCCTGCGAAGCGACGCCGGTCTGGCTTCGGCACTGCGCGTGTCACTGGCACGGCTGAACAGACGCCTGCGCAGGCAGGCAGGGGGTCACTCGCTGACCCCCACCCAGGTCGCGACGCTCGTCGCGGTGGAACAGCATTCCGGGATAACCCCCGGCGAATTGGCCGATCTCGAGAAGGTGCAACCGCCCTCGATGACGCGCGTGATCGCCGTGCTGGAAGAGCGGGGGCTGGTGTCACGCACACCGCATCCGTCCGACCGGCGCCAGGTGAGCGTGACCGTGACCGAGCAGGGGTCAACGCTGCTGAAGGAGGAGCGCCGCCGCAAGGAGGCGTGGCTGACGCAGCGGCTGAAGGAGCTGTCTCCGGAGGAGAGAGCCGTGCTCAGGCAGGCGGCTCCGATTCTGGAGAAGCTCAGCCGGAACTAGCCGACCCCGACGAACGCAGCGCCTCGGCGACCCCACGGGACGCCGAGGCTGGTGAGCCGCGACCTGCCGAACCCGACGCCACGAAGGCGAACGAGGCGCGGTCCGTCGAGGCCGGTGCCGTACAGGCGGCCGAGAGCGATGCCGCGCAGGCGGAGATCGCCGAGGCGGACGAGGTGCAGGCTGTCGAGACCGGTACTGCACAGGCGGTGTCGGAAGTGCGGGGCGGGATGTTCCGCTCGCTGCGTGTCTACAACTATCGGCTCTTCGCCGCAGGCGGCGTGGTCTCCAACGTCGGCGGCTGGATGCAGCGCACCGCGCAGGACTGGCTGATCCTGGACCTGACGAACGGCAGCGCCACCGCGCTCGGTGTGACCACCGCGCTGCAGTTCCTGCCGCAGCTGCTGTTCGGGCTCTGGGGCGGCATGATCGCCGACCGCTACCCGAAGCGGCCAGTGCTGATCGTCGCCCAGTCGATCATGGGCCTGCTCGCGCTCACCCTGGGCACGCTGACCCTGACCGGTCAGGCGCGGGAGTGGCACGTCTACATGATGGCTTTCGCGCTCGGCCTCGTCCTGTGCGTCGAGGTGCCGACCAGGCAGTCGTTCGTGGTCGAGATGGTCGGCCGCAAGGACCTGCCCAACGCCATCGCGCTGAACGCCTCCAGCTTCAACCTGGCCCGTGTGGTCGGCCCCGCCCTCGCGGGTGTGCTGATCTACGCGCTCGGTGGCACCGGTCCGATCTTCGTGCTCAACGCGCTGTCGTTCCTCGCCGTGCTCGGCGGCCTGGCGCTGATGCGGACCTCCGAGCTGACCACCCCGGACCCGGTGCCCAGGGCGAAGGGACAGCTCCGTGAGGGGCTGCGCTACGTCATGGAACGCCCTGACCTGCTGATGCCCATCCTGCTTGTCGCGTTCGTCTCGCTGTGCGCGCAGTCGTTCTCGATGTCCATCGCGTTGATGGCCCGTGAGGTCTTCGGCGCGGGCGCGTCCTCCTTCGGCCTGGCGTCCAGCATGTTCGCCGTCGGCGCGCTCGTCGGCGCTCTCATGGCGGCCAGACGCGTACGGCCCAGCAGGAAGCTGCTGATCGGTGGCGCGCTGTCGTTCGGCCTGTTCCAGGTCGTCACGGGACTCGCCCCGTGGTACCCGGTTTACCTGCTCCTCCTCGTCCCCGCGGGCGTCGCACTGATCTCGGTCAACACGACCGCGAACACCAGTGTGCAGCTCGCCGCCTCCCCCGAGATGCGCGGCCGGGTGATGGGCATCTACGTGCTGGTGTTCACCGGCGGTGCCCCGATCGGCGCGCCGCTGCTCGGCTGGGTCGCCGAGATGGGCGGCCCCCGCGCGGGCGTCGTGGTCGGCGGGGTGCTCACGGTGATCGGCACCGGGGCCGCGATAATGCTGACCAAGGCGATCGGCAGGAGGTCGCATGCGACTGTTCGTGGGAGTGCTGCCGCCCCGGCGGGCGCGTGACGAACTGGCCCGCGCGCTGCGCCCCCACCAGGGGGCGTGGCCGGGGCTCCGCTGGATCGACCGGGCGAACTGGCACGTGACGCTGTCATTTCTCGGGGAGGTCCCGGAGGAGATCCAGCCCGAGCTGGAGACGAGGCTCGCCCGCGCGGCCTCGCGCCACGCGCCGATGACACTGTCGCTGGCCGGGGCCGGAGCCTTCCCCTCCGCCCGCCGGGCCCGGGTCTTCTGGACCGGTCTGTACGGCCCCCGCCTCCCGCTCGTCCGCCTCGCCGAGTCCCTGGGAGCGGGGGCGCGGCGGGCCGGAGCCGTACAGGTCGACAGGAAGCGGCTCAGCCCGCACCTGACCCTGGCCAGGACGCGGACGGAGACCGACGTCACCGGCCTGGTCGAGGCGTTCGCAGCGTTCGAGGGAGCCGAGTGGGAGATGAGCGCCGTGCATCTGGTGCGGAGCCATCTCGGATCCACTGTCCGCTATGAGGAGATCGCGGAGTATGCCCTGACGGCCCCGGCACCCTATGGGCGAAGCTAAGCTCCAGAACGTGGATCGTCCCCGTCGCTGGCTCCTGCCCACGGTGCTCGCACTGCTCGTGCTCCTCGTGGTGATCGGCGCCCTCATCACCTGACGCCTTCCCGGCTCCCCTCGTCCGGCGACCGGCGGGCAGGGCGTATTCGGGGAACCAACCATCTGGCTCGCAACCGGGGACCCGGTCCAGGATCGTCGCGGTCAGGTTGGCTGAGACTGAGCCGGTGATGCGGATCGCCACGTAGGTCTCGTTGCCGTCATCGGCGCGGATCTGGATGCCGAGCCGGAAGCCGGGGAAATCGGCGGCGTGCTCGTGACCGTCGCGCAGGGAGTCGCGTGCCAGATCGCGGATTGTGGCGTTGAGGCGGGGGACGAATCGGGTGGCGGCTTCGAGCCGATAGCGGTCGTGGTCGTCATCGTTGGGCAGGAGATGTCCGCTGTGGGGGCTGGTGGTCAGGGGGTGGTCGTGTTCGCTGTTGTAGCGGGCACGGGCCGTCGCCAACGCTGCACCTTCACCTTGAACATGACCACGTCGTCGATGGCGCGGATGCGCTCGTGCGCGGTGCCGGGGGCGGCGAACTGCTCGGATGCCTTGTCCAGCAGGGGATGGTTAATCGAATCCAGAGGGGTTCGGGTGGAGGGTGGGGGCATTTTCAGATCGTCACGAAGGACGCGGAGAGTGGGGCGTACCCGAGGCACAGGGATGTCAGTCTTCCCAGTCGCCGGTGCCGCCGAGCTCATTGACGCGCTCAGGGGACAGACCGGTGAGAAGGGACACGCTGGAGGTGAGGGAGCCGTCCAGGACTTTCATCGACTCGATCATGCCTTGCCGGATGTGCTCACGCTGCTGCTCCAGGTAGACGCGGACGGCGGCGGTGACCAGATCCTTCTTGGTCATCCCGAGGAAGTGGGCGGCCTGGGAGATCAGCTCGTCGGTCGCCGGATCGACTTTCAGCGGTGACTGCCGCTTGGTCGTATGAGGCATGGTCATGGGTTCCTCCTGAGTCCCATAGTACCTAGGTACCTCAATGTGTGCCGATACTTCATCTCCTGGAGTCGTTGTGGTTTGGGGCAGGCGCACCAAAGGCTCCACCAGACCCGGCATGGTTCGATGTCGTTCGGATTCCAAGAGGAAGACTCCCCGCTCAGGCGGGGAGTCTTCCCGGTGAATCGGTCGGGCAGGTTAAGGAATCAAAACTCTCACCTTGTGCGGTGACCTTGAACGTTTGCCGGTTGTTCATCGTTCACGGCGCCGAGTGTGATCGCGTCACCGCTCGCCGTACCGGCGCCGTGGAAGGTCACGACGTGCTGAGGAGACACAGCCCGTCCGGTGAATACAGAGTGTGGCCTGTCCGCCTGGGGAGAGGCGCGGTCTGTCCAGGGGAAGGAGGTCGCCCTGGGGTTACCAGGCGTAGTCCTCCGGAGCGGTCTTGTGGCCGGGGAAGATCTCGTCGAGTCCGGCGAGCGCCTTCTCGTCCAGCGTGATCTCCAGCGCCCTCGTGGTGGCGTCGAACTGCTCCAGCGTGCGCGGGCCGACGATCGGGGCGGTGACGACCTTCTGGTGGAGCAGCCAGGCCAGGCCGACGTTGGCCGGGTCCTCACCGAGCTCGTCGCAGAACGCCTCGTACCGCTCGATCTTGTCGCGGTGCTTGCCCAGCTCCCTGGTGATCGTCTCCGATGCGGAGCGTCCCTTGTCGATCTTGCGGAGGATGCCGCCGAGCAGGCCGCCCGCCAGTGGGCTCCACGGGATCAGGCCGAGCCCGTAGTCCTCGCACGCCGGGATGACCTCGAGCTCGGGGGCCCGGACGAGCAGGTTGTAGTGCGACTGCTCGGAGACCAGGCCGAGGGTGTTGCGGCGGGCGGCCGTCTCCTGCGCCTTGGCGATGTGCCAGCCCGCGAAGTTGGACGACCCGACATACAGGATCTTGCCCTGCTGCTTCAGGACGTCCATCGCCTCCCAGAACTCCTCGAAGGGGGTGTTCCTGTCGATGTGGTGAGCCTGGTAGACGTCGATGTAGTCGGTCTGCAGGCGCTTCAGCGACGCCTCGGCGGCGCGGCGGATGTTCAGCGCCGACAGCAGGTTCTCGTTGGGCCAGTCGCCCATCGAGCCGTAGAGCTTGGTGGCGATGACCGTCTTCTCGCGGCGCCCGCCCCCCTTGGCGAACCACCGTCCGATGATGTTCTCGGTGATGCCCTCGCCCTGCTTCCAGCCGTACACGTTGGCTGTGTCGAAGAAGTTGACACCCAGCTCGTGGGCGTGGTCCATGATCGCGAAGGAGTCCTCCTCCGGGGTCAGGGGACCGAAGTTCATGGTGCCCAGGCAGAGGCGGCTGACCTTCAGCCCGGTACGGCCAAGCTGCGTGTATTCCATACGCTCACCCTAGGCACCTGGAGTGCACTCCAGGCGAGCCCGTTTTCCTGAGCCTGCGGGCGCGTCCCGCCGGGGACCGTGGTGGCTCCCGCCGCTACGGTGCCGCGCAGGGCATGATGGCGGGATGGGGAGCAGACCGGGGTATGTCATGATTCGCGTGCTCGTGGTGGCCGCGCTGGCCGGGTTGGCGCTGGCGCCGGGGCAGGGGGCGTCGGCGGACACGGACGAGGACGGGCAGAAGCTGTTCACCTTCAAGGACAGCCGGATCACCGAGTCGAGTGGCCTGGCAGTCTCGCCGACGCACAAGGACATCTACTACACCCACAACGACAGCTCCGACGGGCCGGTCTTCTTCGCGGTCGGCCCTGACGGGCGGACTCGCGCGAGGTTCACCCTGCAAGGGGCGGTGGCCCGTGACTGGGAGGCGATGGCCGCGACCAAGGACCCGAAGACGGGGCAGGGGGTGCTCTGGTTCGCCGACATCGGCGACAACTTCGACGGGGCGTGGCCCGACGTGTCGGTGTACCGGGTGCCCGAGCCCGCCACGCTGCGTGATGCCGTCGTCCCCGCGACGCGCTACCGGTTCAAGTACGAGGACGGCGGCCACAACGCGGAGGGACTCATGGTCCACCCCCGCACCGGGCGGCTCTACGTCGTGAGCAAGGAGTTCTCCGGATCGGTCTACGAGGCTCCGAAGCGGCTGCGCACCGACAGGACCAACGTGCTCCGCAAGGTCGGCTTCGCGCCCATCATGGCGACCGACGCCGCGTACGCCCCCGACGGGTCGAGCTTCGTGATCCGCACCTACTTCTCCGCCACGGTGTACCGCGCGCCCGGAGACCAGATCGCCCGGGTGTCGATGCCGCAGCTCGAACAGGCCGAGTCCATCGCCTACACGCTCGACGGCAAGGCGCTGCTGACCGGTACGGAGGGGAAGAACAGCCCGGTCTACCGGGTGCCGCTGCCCGACAGCGTCCTGCGGGAGACGGCCCCCTATCCCACCCCGACGCCGACGGACGAAACCAAAAAGGGCACGGGCAAGGGAGGCGCGACCACGCTGGTGGCCGACGCGAGGGAGGACTCCGGCGCCGACGCCGGGGTGCCGGGTTCGGCCGTGGCCCTCTGGCTGGCGGCGGCGGCCGGAGCCACCGGTCTCATCACCTTCATCGCCCGCCGTACCCGATAGGACGTTCCTCCCGGGCCGTGGGGGACGCGGGCGGGTCGAGGAATGCCCATACGGCGAGGGCCAGGAGGCTGAACGCCGCGCCGAGGAGGCAGACGGCGCCCCAGCCCGCGATCGCGTACAGGGTGGTGGACGCCCAGGCGCCGATGGCGCTGCCGACCGAGTAGAACACCATGTAGCCGCCGATGACGCGACCGCCCGCGTCGGGGCGGTGGGTGTAGATGACGCTCTGGTTGGTGACGTGAACGGCCTGGACGGCCAGGTCGAGCAGGACGGCGCCGACCGCCAGCGCCCACAGGGACTGCCGGGTGAACGCCAGGGGGATCCAGGAGAGCGCGAGCAGGAACAGGGCTCCGCCGGTGGTTCGCCGGGCGTGGCCGCGGTCGTGCAGGCGCCCGGCGGGTGCTGCGGCCAGGGCTCCGGCCGCACCGGCGAGCCCGAAGGCCCCGATGGCGGTGTGCGTCAGGGACAGCGGTTGGGCGCTGAGCGGCAGGGCGACGCAGCTCCACAGGACGCTGAAGGAGGCGAAGACGAGCAGGGCGAGCACGGCCCGGGTACGTAGCAGGCGCTCCTGGACGAACAGAGCGGCCGTTGAGCGCAGCAGGTCGCGGTAGCGCAGACGCTCGACGGGCGTGGTCTGACGGGGCAGGGCGCGCCGTAGGGCCAAGGCCAGGATCAGTGTCGTGGCGGCGGAGGCGAGATAGACGGTACGCCAGTCCGCCAGGTCCGCCAGCACCCCTGAGACGGTGCGGGCAAGCAGGATTCCGACGACGATGCCGCCGGTGACCTGGCCCACGACGTGACCCCGGCGGTCCGGGGTGGCCAATGCGGCGGCGTAGGCGACCAGGGACTGGGTAACGACGGCAAGGAAACCCATCACGGCGGCGGAGGCGAACAGCGCGGGCACATGAGCGGCGGTGCCGAGGGCCGCGAGCGCCGCCGCCAGCAGTAGGGACTGCGTCGTCACCAGTTTCCGGCGGTTGAGCGTGTCGCCGAGGGGCACCAGCAGGAACAGTCCGAGGCCGTAGCCGACCTGGGTCGCCGTCACCAAGGTGCCGACCGCCCCCTGACCGATTCCGAACTCCTGGCCGAGGGTGGCCAGCAGCGGCTGCGCGAAGTAGACGTTGGCCACCGCCGTACCGCTCGCCACGGCGAACAGCGCGACGGTCCCGCGTGAGAGGCCAGGGGCGGGGGAGCGGGCCGTCTCGGTCCCCTGTTTCTCGCCCTTCCGGCATTCGGTCGTCATGCGTCCTCCATGGTTTCAAGTTGCTACCACTGTGACGCTAACGGAATCTGGTAGCATTTTGCAACCAAATTGGGGAGGGATAACGGTGGTGAAGCGGACCCGGTTCGATGACAGCGAATGCCCCGTGGCTCGCTCGATGGACGCCATCGGCGACTGGTGGTCCCTGCTGATCGTGCGTGACGCCTTCGACGGCAACCGCCGTTTCGGTGAGTTCCAGCGCAGTCTCGGCGTCGCGAAGAACATCCTGGCCGCCCGTCTGCGCACCCTCGTCGCCGGAGGCGTCTTCGACGTGGTTCCGGCCTCCGACGGCAGCGCCTACCAGGAGTACGTGCTCACTCCCAAGGGCAGGGACCTCTTCCCTGTCATCGTCGCCCTTCGGCAGTGGGGTGAAGTTCACTTCTTCGCCGCCGGAGAACCCCACTCGGAGCTCGTGGACCGTCTCTCCGAACGCTCGCTGGCCCCCCTGCGGGTTCATGCCGCCGACGGCCGCGCCGTCGACCCCGACGACACCGTCGTCGTCAAGATCAACCGTGCTCCGTAGGACCTGCCGTCCGGTGAGCCGTCCGTGGCCGCCCCGCCAACGGTGCCCCTTCCGGGGATGTTCTCCGGGAACGGCGCCCGTCGGCCTGCCTGGGGTGAATGCCCGGCAAGAGGTACTCAGCAGGGATTGAGTACCTTGTCGCAAGCGGATCGCAACCTGTGCCCGGCATCCTTCGTGTCATGCACGATCAGAATCCGGTCCCGGGTCCGCATCGCCCGCGACCGAGGGCGGGCTGCCCGGAGTGCGGCGCGCCCATCACGGGGATCCCCGACCGTTGCCCGAACTGCGCGCTGCCGCTGCGGGGGCCGGAAGCGGCCGAGCTGTGGCGGCTCGACGGGGAGCTGGCCAGGCTGCGGGCCAGGGAGGCGGACCTGCTGGTCCGTCGCGGCAACCTGCTCGGCGTGCTCCGGGCGGAGCGCGCCCGCCTGGCCCGGGGCGTTCCCGGGAACATGGGCGTCCAGGGGGTTCGGGGAACCGGGGCCGACCGGGCGGGGCAGGACGTCGCGAGGGTACGGCAGGCGGCAGGTGGAACGGGTCCGGAGACGGTGGGGGCAGGGGCTCCCGGATCGGTGCGGCACCCGGACGCCGGGGCGGGGATCGTCGCCGGGCCTGTGCGGCACCGGGACTCAGGGGCGGGGGCTCCGGGGTTCCCACAGCACCCGGGTTTCAGGCCGGGAAGCGTGGAGGCCGCGCCGCGCAGGGACTTCTCCCCCAAAGCCGTGCAGAACCTGCTGCTGACGCTCGGCGGCCTGCTGCTGGTCGTCGCCGCCGTGGTTTTCACCGTGGTCAGCTGGGGCCATATCGGCATCGGTGGCCGGGCCGCGATCCTCGCGGGGGTCACCGCCCTCACCTTCGCCGCGCCGAAGCTCCTCGTGAGCCGCGGACTCGGTACGACAGCGGAGACGATCGCGATGCTCGGCGTCGCGCTGCTCCTCCTGGACGGCTACGCGGCCCGGCAGGCGGGTCTGCTCGGCGCCGACGGCCCCGAGGCGCTTCACTACACGGCCATGCTGTTCGGCCTGGTCGCGCTCCTCACGGCGGGATACTCACGGCTGCTGCCGCTGAGGCTGCCGCTGCCGGTGGCGATCGTGCTCGCCCAGTTCCCGTTCCCGCTGCTCGTGCTGGACAGAGCGTCCGTGTGGATCACCGCCGCTCTCGTGGCGACCGCCGCGATGGACGCCGTCTTCCTGGCCATTGCCCGGAGGGCGGGTGGCCAGAAAGACGTGGACGGTGTGGACGGCTCCGCTGTCCCGGGGGCGGGTGGCGTGGACGGGTCCGCTGCCCGGAGCGCGGGTGGCGTGGATGGGTCCGCTGTCCCGAGGGCGAACGGCGTGGACGGCTCCGCGGGAAGTGTCTCCGCGAGTGCGACGGCGGGGGTCTGCTTCGCCGTGGTGTGGGTGCTCGGCCTGGTCTACGGGTTCCTGGACTCGGTGCTGGAGTTCGGCCGCTTCCTCGGGGACGAGAGACTGGTGGTCGACTCCGCCAAGGGCGCGCTGCTCGTCGCGCTCGCGGTGATCGGGATCGCCGTCGCCCGGCGCGCCAGGCAGGACAGGCTCAGGGCCCTGGCAAGCGGATCGATGTTCGCGCTGGCCGTCGGTCTGGCGGCGCCTTTCTGGCGGGTGCTCCCCTACGGCTGGCTGGGTGTCCCGCACACCGCGGGGGCGCTGGCCGCCGTCGCGGTCGCGCTGTACCTCCCGGGCCTGGGCGACGCACGGATCCGCTCGGCCGGAGCCTCCTTCGCCGCGCTCGTGGCCGTGCTCACCGCCGTTCCGTTCGTTCCCTGGACGATCACCGTGCTGCTCGCGCCGTTCACCCGGCTGCACGACGTGTGGTCGTGGCCCTACGAGGGCGCCGGTGAGTGGCAGGTCTCGTCGAGCGCCTCGGGCTCGGTCGTGCCCGCGCTGCTGGCGGTCGCCTCGGCGGTGGCCGCCCTGCGCGGACGGGGAGCGATGGGCACCCGGAAGAGGCGGGCGGCGCTGGGCTTCCTCGCCCTGGCGGCGGGTACGGTCGCGGTGGCCGTCGCCCCCGGCGCCTTCGCCTGGAACCACCTGGCGGGCCTCGTCGTCCTGCTGGTCCTGGCCGTCGCGCTCGTGGCCTGCCCGACCTTGGTTGGCGAACCGCGGTGGGCGTCGGCCTTCACCGCGGCGGCCGTACCGGTGGCCGTGCTCGGGGTGGTGACCGCGCTCGCCGCGCGGGCGGAGACCTACGCCGCGCTCGCCGTGCTGCTGGCCGCGTGGGGTGTGGCGACGTTCGCCGCCAGGGTGCCGGGGGTCGCGGCGACGGCACTGGTCATGGCGGTGCTTTCCGCGACCGGCCTGATCTGGGCGGTGGTCACGGGGACGGGGTGGCAGCCGACCGGTGACGGGCTGGCGCTGTCGCTGGCGGTCGGTGCCGTGCTCGCCGTGGTTCTCTCCCTCGTGTACCGCGGAGCCGCCGGCCGGCGTGCGACCGCCGGTCAGGGGGAAACCGTCACGCAAGGTGAAGCCGGTGAACAGTATGAAACCGGTGGGCCGGAGGAGGTCCATGGACAGGGCGAAGCCGGTGAACAGGGTGAAGGCGGACAGGGCGAAGCCGACGGGCCGGGGGAGGATCTCGGTCTGGGCGCAGACGCAGAGCGGCGCGCAGCCGTTCGGGGCGTCGATCCCCGATGGGGCGCCGGGCTGGGGCTGGGCGCGACGCTCGCCGCGTTCGCGGTTTCGCCGATCGCCGAGTCCCTCGCCAGGATCGTCACCTTCTACCGTCCGCTTTTCTTCCCGTGGACGGCCCAGGGAGACCTGACGGGCCGTTTCCCGATCCTCTTCGTGGTCGTCGCCCTTCTCGCGGTCACGGCCGTGACGGTGTCCTGGCAGGTCGCGGGGCGCAAGGGCGGGCTCAGGGCGGCGCTGCTCGCGTTGCCGGTGCTCCTGACGGCGCTGCCGCTCTCGGTCGGCCTGCCGTACCCGTTCGAGGTCGGCCTGTTCGTCGCCGGGCTTGGCCCGTCGGCCTGGATGGCCGCGCGGAGCCGTACGAACTGGGCGTTCGGCGCGGGGGCCGGGCTGTGGACGGTCTCGTTCGCGCTCTCGTGGGCGCTCGCCGCACAGACCGCGACGCTGGTCGCGCTGCCGGTCGTGGCACTGGTCGCGGCGGCGACCGCGTTCCACGGGCGGGAGCGGGCGGTGCGGGCCGGGGGAGCCGGGCTGGCGACACTGCTCGCGGGAGGGGAGGCGCTGGCCGCGGGGCTGGCCCTGGAGTGGCCCGCGCGGTACGCGGCGTTCGGCGTGCTCGCCGTCGCCTGCGTCGCGGCGGCCGTCGCGGGCAGGTTCAGGAACTCGTCGTTCGCCGTCGGGGTCGAGGCCGCCGGATACCTCCTCGCCACCGTCGGCCTGGCGCTCACCGCGGACGACTTGGCGGTCGCCGCTCTGGCCTGGGCGCTGACCGGTGTGCTGATGGCCGGTACGGCGCTGCGCCCCGACCGCCGATGGGCCGGATACGTGGGAACGGCCCTGCTGCTGACGGCCTCGTGGCTGAGGCTGCTCGCCTCGGACATCACCGTGGTCGAGGCGTACACGGTGCCGTTCTCGCTGGTCCTGCTCGCGTTCGGCTGGTGGCGGGCGCGTGGCCGTGCCCTCTCCTCCTGGGCCGCGTACGGCACCGGGCTCGCCTCGAGCCTGCTGCCCAGCATGATCGCGATGCTCACCGGTGAGGGATGGCTCAGGCCGCTGGCGCTCGGCGTCGTGTGCCTGGCCGTACTGCTGGCCGGGGCGCGTCTCCGGCTCCAGGCCCCGGCACTGCTCGGCGGCCTCACCCTGGCCGTCGTCGCCCTGCACGAGCTGGCGCCGTGGATCATGCAGGCCGTGATGGCGGTGCCGCGCTGGGTGCCGATGGCGCTCGGCGGGTTGCTGCTCGTCGTGGTCGGCGCGACCTACGAGGCCCGGCTGCGGGACGTGCGCAGGCTGCGGGAGGCCGTGGGCCGGATGCGCTGACCTCCGTTCGCTCCCATGGTTTCGGCTCTTGGCCGTACCGGTGAATTTCATGACCGGAGTGGTGAAGCACTGCCGGACGGTTACGATCCCCAACAAGGCGGTGCAAGCCTCTTCTCCTTCGGAGAGGGATGGACGTCAGCTCACGCGTGTGCGCGTTCTGGTGGCGATCAGGGAGGTAGGGACGTGAACGTCGGGATCGTCGGTGCGGGGATCGTGGGGCTGGCCGTCGCCAGGGAGGTGGCGCTGACCAGCGGGGCGACGGTGACCGTTCTCGACAAGGAGGACCACGTCGGAGCCCACCAGACCGGGCACAACAGCGGGGTCGTCCACGCGGGGATCTACTACCAGCCGGGCTCGCTCAAGGCGAAGCTCTGCCGGGAGGGGGTGGCCCTGCTCAGGCAGTACTGCGCCGAGCACACCATCCCCTACGACGAGGTCGGCAAGCTCGTCGTCGCCTCGACCCCGGCGGAGCGGTCCGGGCTGAACACGATCGCGGAACGGGCCCGCGCGAACGGGGTTCCCGGAATCGCGGAGCTGGACGCGCTCGGGCTGCGCGAGATCGAGCCGCACACCGTCGGTGTGGCCGCGGTGCACTCCCCGCACACCGCGATCGCCGACTTTCCCGCGGTCGCCCGCCGTCTGGCCCAGGACGTGACGGAGATGGGCGGTTCGGTGCTGCTGTCGCATCCGGTCCGCGCGCTGCGGGAGACCGCGAGCGGGGTCGAGGTGATCGCGGGGCGGCGCAAGCTCGCCTTCGACCGGCTGATCGTCTGCGCCGGGCTCGGCACCGACACCGTCGCCCGGATGGCGGGAGCCGAGGGCGACGTGCGGATCGTGCCCTTCCGCGGTGAGTACTACGCGCTGGCCGGCGCGTCGAAGGACCTGGTCAGAGGGTTGATCTATCCGGTTCCCGACCCCCGTTACCCCTTCCTCGGTGTGCACCTGACCCGCAGGATCGACGGCGAGGTGCTGGTCGGCCCCAACGCGGTCATGGCCCTGGCGCTTGAGGGCTACTCCTGGGGTGACATCGATCTCACCGACCTGCGGAGGATCCTGGCCTGGAAGGGCACCAGGCGGCTGGCCGCCAAGCACTGGCGGACCGGGGTGAGGGAAGTGGTCGGCTCGATGCTCAAGGGCTCGTTCCTGGCGGCGGCGCGCCGCTACGTGCCCGAGCTGACCAGGGCGGATCTGGTCAGGACGACGGGTGGGGTGCGGGCCCAGGCGGTGGCGGGCGACGGGAGCATGCTGGACGACTTCGCGATCGACCGGCACGGCCCGGTCGTGCTGGTGCGGAACGCGCCCTCACCGGCGGCGACGTCCAGCCTGGCGATCGCCAGGCATATCGTGGGGTTAACCTCAGTATTGACCAGTTAACTGCTTTTTCATGTGGGCGAGTGAAGATAAATCCGTGACCGACTCTCCCGAAGCCCGCCTTCTCATCGTCGAGGACGAGCCCAACATCCTCGAACTGCTGGCCGCGAGCCTGCGGTTCGCCGGGTTCGGAGTGAACACGGCGGGTAACGGGACGGACGCCGTCGCCGCGGTCCAGCGCTACCGCCCCGACCTCATCGTGCTCGACGTCATGCTTCCCGACATGGACGGCTTCGACGTCGTACGGCGCCTGCGGGGCGGCGGGACCGACACGCCCGTGGTCTTCCTGACCGCGCGTGACGCGACGGAGGACAAGATCCGGGGGCTGACGGTCGGCGGGGACGACTACGTGACCAAGCCGTTCAGTCTTGAGGAGGTCGTGGCCCGGATCAGGGCGGTGCTGCGCCGTACCGGGGCGGGGGACCTGTTCGCCAGGCCGCCCCGGCTCACCTTCGCCGACATAGAGCTCGACGAGGAGAGCCACGAGGTGTGGCGCGGCGGCAGGGCCGTGGCGCTGTCGCCGACGGAGTTCAAGCTCCTGCGCTACTTCATGGCGAACGCGGGGCGGGTGCTGTCCAAGGCCCAGATCCTGGACCACGTGTGGGACTACGACTTCCGGGGCGACGTCGGGATCGTCGAGTCCTACGTCTCGGTGCTCCGCAGGAAGATCGACAACGTCGACCCCCGGCTGATTCACACCCTGCGCGGGGTCGGTTACGTGTTGCGTCTCCCACCGGGACAGTGATGGGCGGAGGCACCCCGCTCAGGCTGAAGCTGATCACCGTCGTCCTGGTCCTTCTCACCATCGCGCTCGCCTTCATCGGCGTCGGCAGTGTCTCGATCATGCGCGGCTACCTGATCGACCGGGTCGACAGCCAGGTGCGCCTGACCGCGGACAGCGTGATACGCCGCCTGCACCGCAGCCCCGCCACACTGGTCGGCAAGCCGGTACCCGCCGACACCAGGGTGGAGATCCGCGACGCGCACGGCGCGATCACCCTCCAGCTCGTCGGCACCGACGTCGAGGGCAAGCCGGGGCCCAGCCTTCCCCCCGAGCGGGAGACCTATCCGTTCGAGAGCGACGAGTGGCGGATTCATCGCATCCAGCTGGAAAACGGCGGAAGCGTCGTGCTGGCCGTCGACATGTCGGAGGTCAGGCAGATCGTCGGCCAGCTCGCGCTGGTCGAGCTGCTCGGCGGAGGCGGGCTCATGCTGGTGCTCGCCGGGGTCGGGGTGGTGATCATAAGGCGGAGCATGCGCCCGCTGGAGGAGATCGAGCGCACCGCCCAGGCCATCGCCGCCGGAGACCTGAGCCGCCGCGTCCCCGGTGCCAACCCGGCCACCGAGGTCGGCAGGCTCGGCCAGTCGCTGAACGGCATGCTCACCCAGATCGAGTCCGCCTTCCGGGCCAGGTCGGAGTCCGAGATCTCGGCTCGCCGCTCTGAGGAGCGCATGCGCAGGTTCGTCGCCGACGCCTCCCACGAGCTCCGCACGCCGCTGACCTCGATCAGGGGTTTCGCCGAGTTCTACCGGCAGGCCCCGGACGTCGACCCGGCCCCGCTGATGCGCCGGGTCGAGTCCGAGGCGGTCCGGATGGGCCTGCTGGTCGACGACCTGCTGATGCTCGCCAGGATGGACCAGCAGCGGCCGATGGCCATGCGCCCCGTCGACCTGCTCGCCATCGCCGCGGACGCCATCCACGACGCCCGTATCCTCGCCCCCTCCCGCGAGGTGACGCTCTCGGTCGACGGCGCCGCGCTGATCGTCTGCGGTGACGAGGTACGGCTGCGCCAGGTCGTGGGCAACCTGATGACCAACGCGCTGACCCACACCCCGGACGGCACCCCCGTGCGGATGGCGCTCTCGGCCCAGGGCGGCATGGCCGTCGTCGAGGTGGCAGACGAGGGCCCCGGGCTCAGCGCCGAGCAGTGCGAGCGCGTTTTCGAACGCTTCTACCGGGTCGACTCCTCCAGAGGACGCCGGGCGCCGGAGGACGGTGGCAGCGGTCTGGGCCTGGCCATTGTGGCGGCCATGGTCGAGGCCCACGGCGGCACCGTCGCCGTGGACTCCGACCTCGGCAAGGGCTCGACCTTCCGGGTCACGTTCCCCCTCGCCCCCGAGTCCGCCTGAGGGACGGCCCTGTCCGCGCCGGTGATCCCGCGCGGTCGCCGAGCGCGCGGACGAGCGATGGGACTTCGATGTCGCCCCGCCCGGCCCGGGTGCCAAGTCCCTCAGGCCAGGCGGGAACGCCAGGTCAAGGGGTGCCCGAGACGCCTCCCGGCCAGCCGCTGTCCGGGAACCCTCCGGTCGCGGCACCGTCGGGGAGCACGACCCGGTCGTTCTCCGCGAGTCCCGTGGTGATCTCGACGTACTGGTCGCCGCGCACTCCCGTCGTCACGACGCGTTCGCCGCCGCCCTGGACGGTGACCCGCGAGACGCCGTCCTTGGTCCGTACGGCCTGCGCGGGAAGGTAGACGGCCGCCTCCGACTCGGCGACCGTGACCGTCACCGTGGCGGTCTGGCCGACCATGAGGTTGTCCGGCGCCTCGTCGAACGCGATCGTGACCCCGTACCTCACCAGCTGGCCGGTGGTCGTCGCGGTCGGTGCGATACGTGTCACCGTGCCGGTGTACTTCCTGCCCTCCTGGGTGGCCAGGGTGATCACGGCCCGCTGACCCGGCTTCAGGCTGCCGATGTCCGACTCGGTGAACAGCGCCTCGATCTGGAGCTCGTCGAGGTCTCCGAGGGTGAGGAACGCGCCGGTGCCGACGTTGTCCCCGACGGCGCCCGCGACGGACATCACGGTGCCGCTCGCCGGGGCGACGATCCGTACCCCGGCCAGTTCCTCCCTGGCGTCGGTGAGGTCCGCCTGCGCCCGCTTGACCTGAGCCTGCGCCTGCTCGACGCTGAGCGCCCCCTGCCCGTTCCCCGAGTCGCCGTTTTGCCCGGTTCCCCGGTTCACGCCCTGCTGCTGCCCGGTGTTCTGCTGCGCGGTCAGAGCGCTGTTCTGCCCGCTGTTCTGCTTCGTGCCCTGCCCGGTGCCCTGCCCGCCGTTCTGGCCGTTGTTCCGGCCGTTGTTCTGGGCGGAGCACGCGGTCGGCCGGGGGCTCGAAGACTGTCCGGTGGTCGGCCGTGTGGTCGGTTTCCCGGTCGGCTTCCCGGTCGTGGTCGGCCGTGCGGACGAGCTGGGCCTCGGGCTCCGGCTCGGCTCGGCCCCCTGGCTCGGCGCCGCGCTCGAGGGTCCGGGGTTCGGGCGCGTCGGGGTGGCGTCCGGGGTCGCGGTCACCGTGACGGTCGCGGTGGCCGTCACGGTCACCGTGACCGTCGGCACCGGACGGGGAGTCTCCTCGCCGTGGCCCGTGCCGCGCCCCTGCTCGGCCTCGGCTGTCTTTTTCGCCTCGGCCGCCGTGGTCGACGCCGGGACCGGTGTCGGTGTCGGTGTCGGGGTCGGTGTTGGTGTCGGTGTTGGTGTCGGCGCGACCTTGACGAGGTACCCGGCGAGCGCGACCCCGCCCGCCGGAACCGCCGCCCCGAGCCGGGCGGGCGTCGTGGGCGCTATGGGCGCTATGGGCGCTGTGGGCGTTGTGAAGGGAGTCGTGGGAGCGGACGTGCTGCCCGGCACGAGGGTCAGGCCCGGTTCGGGCGTACGGCCCTGCCCCGGAGACCGGGTCGGCGTGGCCGTACCGCTCGGGTGGGGAGTGGGGGTCGCGCCGACCGGCGCGGTAGGCATGGCCGTCGGCAGGCACCCGCCCTGCTTGGTCGGGTCCGATCCCGTCTGGCCCAGATCCCCGTTCTGTCCCTGACTCTGCGGCTGCCCCTGGTTCTGGCCCTGATTCTGACCCTGGCCTTGGGACGGAGACGCAGAGGGGGACGCCGCCCTCTCCTCGGCCGTGTCCAGCGCCTCCTGCGCCGCAGCGAGCTGCGCCTTGGCCGCTGTGTACCGCTCACGCGCGGGCGCGGACCCTATGGTGGCGAGCACCTTTCCCTTGCCGACCTTGTCCCCGGCCTTGACGTAGACCTTCTTGACCGTTCCCGACCCACCGAAGGCCAGCTCGCGGGTCTTGTCGTCCACGGTGTTCCCCGCGGCGGAGACCGCCGAGGTCACGGTTCCCCGCCGGGCGGCGACGAGCTCAACCCGGGGTGCCTGGTTCGAGCCGTCGTCGAGGACGTAGAACGCGCCCGCGCCCACGAGGACGAGGGCGGCCAGGGCGAGTCCTCCCACACGCATGGGTTTCGGGAGATTGGTCGGTCTCATGGCCGACCATCTTGGCGTGCCCGATTCACTGCCTGCTCACAAACACCTGAAGGTTTCCTGTATGTCCTCATCCGTTTGGTGTTTGCAGCAAACACTCAGCAAGAGTTGGGTTTAGCCCAAGTCTGGTACGCCAGGGTCGAGCGCTGTGAAGCTGTCGACCAAGCGCGGAGCGCTGATCATGAACGGGGCTCTGGGGGTCCTGTTGCTGGGCGGCGCGGGAATCGCCTTCTCCTCTCTCGGGGGATCCGCCCCCTCCGCCGACGCCGCGGTGCGAACCGTTTCGGTGACCCGAGGCACGGTGGTCGCCTCGGTGTCCGCCTCGGGAGCCGTGGCGAGCGCCCGTGCGCGCTCGCTGAGCTTCGGGACGAGCGGCACCGTCGAGAAGGTCTACGTCGAGGTGGGGGACAAGGTCAGCAAGGGGCAGCTCCTGGCCAGGCTGGACGACGACTCCGCGCGGGAGAGCCTGGACGCGGCCGCGGCCACCCTCGACTCCGCGGACGACGACACCTCGACCGCCGCCCTGTACGCCCAGTACATCACCGCGAGGAACACCTACAGGGCGGCCAAGCGAGCGGTCGAGGCCACCGTCATCAAGGCGCCGTTCGCCGGTACGGTCACCGCCGTCAACGGTACGGCGGGCGGCTCGGCGAGCGGCTCCTCGTCGGGCACGTCCTCCACCGGATCGGGCTCGGGCGGTTCCGGGACGGGCGGTGGCGGGTCCGGCCTGGGATCCGGCTCGGGATCCGGTTCCTCCGGGGCGGGTTCCGGCTCTGGCGGTTCTTCCGGCGGCTTCATCGAGCTGGCCGACACCCGCAAGCTTCAGCTCGTCGGCACCTTCACCGAGTCGGACATCACCAAGCTCAAGGTCGGTCAGACGGCCTCGATCAGCTTCGACGCGCTCACCGGTGTCACCGCGACCGGCAAGGTCACCCAGATCCAGCCGACCGCCGCCACCAGCAACAACGTGGTCCAGTATCCGGTGACGATCTCCTTCACCGAGGTTCCCTCCGAGGTCAGGCTCGGCCAGACGGCCACGGTCAAGGTCGTCGTCGGGCAGGCGGAGAACGCCCTCGCCATCCCCTCGACCGTGGTCTCGACCACGGCGGGCCGTACCACCGTGACCGTTCTGCGGAACGGCGGGCAGGTGCCCGTCCAGGTCGAGCTGGGGGTCAAGGGCGACGCGCTCACCGAGATCACCTCGGGGCTCGCCGAGGGGGACCAGGTGGTCCGCCCGGCGCTCACCGGGACGACCCAGCAGGGCGGCGGATTCCCCGGCTTCGGCGGAGGCGGGAACCGCGGTACCGGCGGCGGCACCGGCGGCGGTGGCGTGGGAGGTGGCCGGTGACCGCCCCCGTCCTGTCCCTCACGGACATCGTCAAGGTGTACGGCAGGGGAGACGCCCAGGTCCAGGCCCTGCGCGGAGTCTCCCTCACCGTCGAGCAGGGCGACTACGTGGCCGTCATGGGCGCCTCGGGCTCCGGCAAGTCCACGCTCATGAACATCTTGGGCTGTCTGGACGTGCCCTCCTCGGGCCGCTATCTCATCGACGGAACCGACGTCGGGACGCTGGACGAGCGCAGGCTCGCCGTACTGCGCAACCGGAAGATCGGGTTCGTCTTCCAGTCGTTCAATCTCATCCCGAGGATGAGCGCGCTCGCCAACGTCGAGCTGCCCATGGCGTACGGCGGTGTCGCGGCGTCCGAGCGCCGGGCCCGCGCGCTTGAGGCCCTGGAGCAGGTCGGCCTGTCCGACCGGGTCCGCCACGAGCCGAACGAGCTTTCCGGAGGCCAGCAGCAGCGGGTGGCTGTGGCCAGGGCGCTGGTCACCTCGCCCGCCCTCCTGCTCGCCGACGAGCCGACCGGCAACCTCGACACCAAGGCCACCGGGGACGTGCTGGAGATCCTCGACAGGCTGAGCGGCTCCGGCCGCACGATCGTGCTCATCACCCACGAGGACGACGTGGCCTCACACGCCAAGCGGATCATCCGGCTGGTCGACGGGCTGATCGTCGAGGACACCCGCCGGGCGCCCGCGGACGGCCCGCCGCCCCGCGTCGCGGAGGCGGCACGCACGTCCAGGGCCTCTAGCGCGTCGGGAGCCGCCTCGTGAGCAGGCTGGAGATCCTGCGGTTCGCGCTTCGCGGCCTGGCGGCCAACAAGCTGCGCAGCTTCCTGACCACCCTGGGCATCCTGATCGGGGTTGCGGCGGTGATCCTGCTGGTCGCCTTCGGCGAGGGCGCCTCGCAGAGCATCCAGAAGAGCATCCAGCGGCTGGGGGCGAACACCCTCACCGTCTCCGCCTCCTTCGCCGGAGGAGGGGGCGGGGGGTTCGGCGGTTTCGGCGCGGTCGGTGGCGGGACCAGGCAGAACACCGGTCCCCGCACTCAGGCCAGGCAGCTCACCCTGGAGGACGCCAAGGCGCTCGCCGACCCCGAGCAGGTGCCGTCGGCCAGGAGCGTCTCCCCGGTGGTGACCACCTCCTCGGCGACCGCCGTGCACGACGGTGCCAGCCATGCGATCTCCCAGCTCGTGGGCACGTATCCGAGCTACTTCGAGGCGACGAACAAGCCCGTCGCGACGGGCTCCTACTTCGTCAACGACGACGTGCTCGCCGCCAGGAAGGTCATGGTCATCGGGCAGACGGTCGCCGACGAGCTGTTCGGCACCGCGAACCCGGTCGGCGAGCAGGTCAGCGTCTCCGGGGTGCCGTTCACCGTGGTCGGGGTGCTCAAGGAGTCGGGCTCCTCCGGTCTCGGCGGGCAGGACGCGGACGACGTGGCCGTCGTGCCGCTGCCCGCCGTACAGCAGAGCCTGACCGGGTTCGGCGCGCTCGGGTCGATCGTCGTGCAGGCGACGGGAGCCGACACGACCACCTCGGCCCAGGCCGAGGTGACCGCCGTGCTCAACCAGCGGCACGGCATCACCCCGACGGGCACCGCGGACTACCGGATCCTGAACCAGGCGACCCTGCAGGAGACCGTCAGCTCGACCGTCGGGATCTTCACCACCCTGCTCGGCGCCGTCGCCGCGATCTCCCTGCTGGTCGGCGGCATCGGCATCACCAACATCATGCTGGTCACCGTCACGGAGCGGACCAGGGAGATCGGCATCAGGAAGGCCATCGGCGCGCCGCGGAGCGCCATCCTCGGCCAGTTCCTGCTTGAGGCGACGGTGCTGAGCCTGCTGGGCGGGCTGACGGGGGTCGTGATCGCGTTCGTCGGCACCCGCTTCACGATCGCGGGCATCGAACCCGTGCTGGTGCCGTCCTCCATCGTGCTGGCCCTCGGTGTCTCGGTGGGCATCGGGCTGTTCTTCGGCGGCTATCCGGCGAACCGGGCGGCCAAGCTCAGGCCCATCCAGGCACTGCGCCACGAATGACCTGTACGACTTACCCGAGGAGAAGACATGGGCGGCAGTGCGGATGAGAAGGCTCCGGCGGGGGAACTGCTGGAGACTTCCCCGTTCGCGGGTGACCTGGACGCCGAGCTGGCGGCCGGGCCGCGGCGCGGGCTCTCCAGGCTCACGCTGGTGCTCGGCGCGGGGGTCGTGCTCGTCGTGGGCGTGATCCTGGGCATCCAGGCGCAGAAGGCGCTGGGCGGTCAGGGCGGGACGGCCGGTGACCCGGCTGCCGCGATGCGTCAGGGCGTGGCGGGCGGATACGGCCCCGGTGGCCAGGGCGGGTTCGGTCCCGGTGGCCAGGGCGGGTTCGGCCCCGGTGGCCAGGGCGGGTTCGGTCCCGGTGGCCAGGGCGGGTTCGGTCCCGGTGGCCAGGGCGGGTACGGCCCCGGCTCCGGAGGCTACGGAAACGGCGGAAACAACGGCAACGGCGGGTTCGGCGGGTTCGGTGGCAGGCAGCAGGGTGGTCAGGGTGCCCAGGGCGGTGTGACCTTCGGCACCGTGCAGCGGGTCGAGGGCGGGAAGGTCTACCTCCAGCAGCCCGACGGGACCGTTGTCACCGTGAACACCACGGGACAGACGACCGTACGGGTCTCCAAACAGGGCAAGGTCACCGACCTCACCTCCGGTGGCACGGTCGTCGTGCAGGGGACCAAGGGCGCGGACGGCTCGATCACCGCCACCGCGATCAACGAGGGAGGGGGCCGTCGATGACGTTCTCCCCTCTCAGGAAACGTTCAGCCGGACCTGAGCTGCGTTCCAGGAGGGTGAGTAAGCCTCGTGTTGTGCTGGACAAGGTCGAAGCCAGGTTGCTGATCGTCGACGACGAGCCGAACATCCGCGAGCTGCTCTCCGCCAGCCTGCGCAGGTCGGGCTTCGAGGTGGTGACGGCGGCGGACGGGCGGGAGGCCGTGCACTTCGCCGAGCGGATCCGCCCGGACCTCGTCGTGCTGGACGTGATGCTGCCGGACATGGACGGGTTCACGGTGGCCGGACGGTTGCGGGCGCTGGGCGGGCAGATGCCCGTGGTCTTCCTGACCGCGCGGGACGCGACCGACGACAAGGTGGCCGGTCTGCGCGTGGCCGACGACTACGTGACCAAGCCGTTCAGCCTGGAGGAGGTCCTCGCCAGGATCAGGGCCGTGCTGCGCCGTACCAGGGGGGACCTCGACCTTCCGGCCCGGCTGAAGGTCGGCGACCTGGAGCTTGACGAGGAGGCGCACCAGGTCTGGCGCTCCGGCAGGCCGGTACGGCTGTCGCCGACCGAGTTCAAGCTGCTGCACTACTTCATGGTCAACTCCGGCAGGGCGCTGTCCAAGGCGCAGATCCTGGACCACGTCTGGAACTACGACTTCGGGGGCGACGCCGGAGTCGTGGAGTCCTACGTGTCCTACCTGCGGCGCAAGGTCGACATGGCCGAGCCGCGTCTCATTCACACCTTGCGGGGAGTGGGATATGTCCTACGTCCTCCTCATAATGGTTGAATCTTCAGCTGACATTCAGCTTCGCCTCATGTGACCCTGAGCTTCGGGTGCTCAAATGAACAGCGAGTGACCCCCGATCACCCCGCGGTCGCGCGGAAGGGTCGGATTCGCCTCCAGCTGCGGGGGAGACGAATCCGTATGACCCCACGCGAACCCCGGGGTTAAGGCCCCACCGCTCTACCGGGTTCGCCCCCGTAACCCGGTCGAGCGGTGGGGCAAAATCGTGTCCGGGCCCCTTCACCGGCGACGCCGATCGAGGCCTGCCGCCGTGACATCCGCGCGGAACATGTCTAGGGGCCTTCCAGCAGGGAAGAGTCGCTCCTATGAGCCGGAGCGACGGTCTGCTTGAGGCGCTGCGCGAGCTGCGGCGCCGTCTCGACCACGACCTGTTCCCCCTGGCGACCGGTGACGCCGAGGCCGGGCGCGCGGCACTGCGCGAGCTGGCGGGCCAGCTCGACGACTACCTGATCCCCCGGCTCACCGCGATCGACGCCCCGCTGCTCGCCGTCGTCGGCGGCTCAACCGGAGCGGGCAAGTCGACCCTGGTGAACTCCATCGTCGGCGCGGATGTCTCCGAGCCCGGCGTGCTGCGGCCGACCACGCTGGCGCCGACCCTCGTCACCGGTGAGGCCGACGAGGCCTGGTTCACCGCCCAGCACGTCCTGCCCGGCCTTCCTCGTGTCACGGGCGGCGCGCGCGGGCAGCCGGGCACGCTCCGCGTGGTCACCGTCCCGTCCCTGCCCGCGGGTCTGGCCCTGCTCGACGCGCCGGACATCGACTCGGTCGTCACCGCCAACCGCGAGCTGGCCGCCCAGTTGCTCGCCGCCGCCGACCTCTGGCTGTTCACGACCACCGCCGCCCGTTACGCGGACGAGGTGCCGTGGGGATTCCTGCGCGCGGCCAGGGAACGGAGCACCGCGCTCGCGGTCATCCTGTCGCGGGTTCCCCCCGAGGCCATGGGCGTGGTCCAGAAGGACCTGGCCAGGCTGCTGCGGGACAACGGGCTCGGCGGCACCCCCCTGTTCGAGGTGCCCGAACTCGTGCTGCCCGAGGAGAACGCCCGCCTGCCGCGTCCCGCGGTCCAGGCCGTCGCCGACTGGCTGACCGGCATCGCGGCCGACTCCCAGGCCCGCGCGGACGTGGTGCGCCAGACCCTGTCCGGGGCGCTGGAGAGCCTCGCCGTGCGGGTGCCCGCCCTCGCCGACGCCGTCGACCACCAGCACGTCGCGGCCGAGGAGCTTCGCTCGATGACGGGCGCCGCGTACGCCGCCGGGCTGTCCGCCTTCGACGAGGGCATGCTGGACGGCTCGCTGCTGCGCGGCGAGGTGCTGGCCCGCTGGCAGGACCTCATCGGCACCGGCGACCTCATGCGCTCCCTGGAGAACCGGGTCGGCCGGTTCAGGGACCGCCTGGTCGCGATGTTCACCGGCCGTCCCGCGCCGGAGAGCGAGCTGCGGGTCGCGCTGGAGAGCGGGGTCGAGGCGCTGATCAGAGCCTCCGCGGACGACGCGGCCGAGCGCGCGCTCGAGTCGTGGTCGTCGCACCCCTCAGGGCGCGCCCTGCTCGAAGAGGCGGGGGTCGCGGCGGCGGGGCGGCTGGGGCGGGCCTCCGCCGACCTGCCCGCGAAGGCGGAGACGGTGATCAGGGGCTGGCAGGGATACGTGCTCGACCTGGTCCGCGAGGAGGGCGCGGACAAACGGAGCCTGGCCAGGTTCACCTCCTACGGCGTCAACGGCGCGGGGCTGCTGCTGATGCTCGCGGTGTTCGCCTCGACCGGTGGCCTGACCGGGATCGAGGTCGGCATCGCCGGAGGCACAAGCGTGCTGAGCCAGAAACTCCTGGAGGCCGTCTTCGGCGACCAGGCGGTGCGCACCCTCACCGTCAAGGCCCGCGTCGACCTGCGGGCCCGCGTCGCCGCCCTGCTCGGCACCGAGGCCACCCGCTTCACCGCCCTCCTCGACGCCGTCGAGCCCCCAGGGGACACCGGGGCCGCGCTGCGCGCCGCGGCGCTGGCCGTACGGGAGCACCGGCGCGAGCTTCCGCCCGTGGCCGGCCAGGACTCGCCGCCGCCGGGGGAGCGGTCCGGCGAGGACGGGAGGGAACGGGGGGAGTGGCTCCTGCCGGTGAACACCGGGCGCGACGCCTCCGGCGTCGGCATGGCCCAGGACGTGCGGGGAGGTCCCTCTGACCCCCTCTCCCGTGAGGACTCCCGTACCGACCTCTCCCGCGAGGACTCCCGTACCGGCGACCGGGAGGCGGGTGAGCCGTGAAGCTGCTGCGCCGTAAGGGGTCCGTCTCCCTCGACGACCGCCTCGAAGGGCTGGCCCAGGCCGCTGACCTGGCCGAGGGACGGCTGGCGGGGGACGCGGTCGCCGTGGCGCGCTCGGTGGTCTCCCGGGCGGGCGTGCGGCGGAACCTGTCCGTCGACCACACCGTGGTCGCGCTGGCCGGGGCCACGGGCAGCGGCAAGTCCTCGCTGTTCAACCTGCTGTCCCGTACGTCCCTGGCCGCGGTCGGGGTGACCCGCCCGACCACCTCGACCGCGCAGGCCGCGCTCTGGGAGGGGGAGGGGGCGGGGCCGCTGCTCGACTGGCTGGGGATTCCCCGCCGCCACGAGGTTTCGCGGGCCGAGGACGAGGCGGCCGGGCTGGTCCTGCTCGACCTGCCCGACCACGACTCGATCGAGCTGGCGCACCGGCTTGAGGTCGACCGGCTGGTCGAGCTGGTCGACCTGCTGGTGTGGGTGCTCGACCCGCAGAAGTACGCCGACGCGGCCGTCCACGACCGATATCTGCGCCCGCTCGCCCGGCACCGGGACGTGATGGTCGTCGTGCTCAACCAGGTCGACCGGCTCACCCCTGGGGCGGCGGAACGGTGCCTCGGGGACCTGCGGCGGCTGCTCGGTGAGGACGGACTGACCGGGGTGCCGCTGGTCGGGGTCTCGGCGCGCACCGGGGCGGGAGTGCCGGAGCTGGGCTCGCTGCTCGCCTCCAGGGTCGCGGACCGGCGGTCGTGGGCCGCGCGCCTGGCCGCCGACGTCGGCACGGCCGCCGACACGCTCGCCAGGGCGTCTACTGGCACGGCGGCCACCACCGGTACGGCGTCCGTCACCGGTGGTGCAGCGTCTGTCGGTGGTGCGGTGTCCACCGGTACGGCCTCCGCCACCGGCGGTGTGGTGTCCATCGGCGGTACGGCGTCCGCCGACCAGGCCCTGTCGACGGTGTCGGTTGACCGCCTGGCCGGGCCGCTGACCGCGGCGCTGTCCGAGGCCGCGGGGGTGCCGGTCGTCGTCGAGGCCGTGGCCAGGTCGCACCGGCACCGCTCGGTCGTCGCGACCGGCTGGCCGCCGATCCGGTGGCTGCGCCGGTTCCGTCCCGACCCGCTCCGCCGCCTCCGTCTCGGCGGGGTGAGCCAGGGGGCCGGCCGGGGCGCGATCCAGGGGGGCGGCCGGGAGGCCATGGAGCCCCTCCGAGCCTCCGCCGGGCAGTCCGGGCAGTCCGGGCAGTCCGGGCAGGAATTCAGCCAGATCGTCGGCGGCCCTGTCGGCCGTACCTCGATGCCCGTCACGACCGCCGTGCAGCGCTCCCGGATGGACACCGCGATCAGGGAGGCCGCGAGCGCGGCCTCGGACGGGCTGCCGGAACCGTGGGCGGCGGCCGTACGGCGCGCCGCCAGGTCGCACGGGGACGAACTGGAGGACGGCCTCGACCGGGCGGTGGCCGCCACCTCGCTCGGCGGGTTCCGGCGGCCCGTGTGGTGGCGGGTCACCGGGCTGGCGCAGTGGCTGGTGTTCGCGGCCACGCTGGCGGGCGGCCTGTGGCTGCTCGGCCTGCTGGGCCTGGACTATCTCCGGCTGCCCCGGCCGTACATGCCGACGGCGGGAGAGTTTCCCTGGCCGACGCTGCTGCTGGTCGGCGGCGTCGTCCTCGGGCTGGTGATCGCCGCGCTGTCGCGGGTCGCGGCCTGGATCGGCGGGCGCCGCCGGGCCCGCAGGGCCGCCAGGGCACTGCGGGTGAACGTGGATCAGGTCGCCCGCAGGCTCGTGCTGGAACCGGTCGGTGAGGAGCTGTCCCGCTACCGCCGCTTCACCGAGGCCCTCACCCTGGCCGGTGGGAGGTGAGAGCGGACTCAGCGAGTCTCGCACAGCGCGGTCTGGGCCACCTGGAGCACCGCGCGGTCCGCTGAGGCGGGCAGTTCGTACTGGTTGAGGGAGATCGTCACCTGACGCCCGTCCTGGGTCACGGCGGACAGGGTCCGGTAGCCGAGGAAGCTGCCCCGGTGTCCCCACCACCGGCCGCCACAGGACAGCGGGGCCGAGGCCAGGCCCAGGCCGTACTCGCCTCCCGGCCACAGCCGGGCCGGATCGGCGGGGACGGTCTCCCGCATCTCGGCGAGCTGGGCGGGGGGCAGCAGGCGTCCGCCGAGCAGTGCCGCGAAGAACCGGTTGAGGTCGTGCGTCGTCGAGACCAGGGCGCCGCTCGCCCCGGCCACCGTGGGGTTGAAGTCGGTGACGTCCACGAGGCCGTCGCCGACCGGCGTGTATCCGCGCAGGTGCCTGCCGCGCAGCCCGGTGGCGTCGCCGGGCCAGTAGGTGTCGTTCAGTCCGAGCCGCTTGACGACGCGGCGGGTGATCTCCGTTCCGATGTCCTTCCCGGTCACCTTTTCGACGATCATCCCGGCGAGGACGTAGTTGGTGTTGGAGTAGTGCCAGCCGTCGCCGGGCGAGGGCAACGCGAGGGCGACGTTCACGAGTTCCCGGTCCGAGTGGTGGTCGAGGCGCCACTGCGCCACGTTGTCCCAGTCCAGTCCTGAGACGTAGTCGGGCAGCCCGCTGGTGTGCCGCAGCAGGCCGCGCACCGTGATCGAGCCGCCGTCGTAGCGCCCGTTGACCACTCCGGGGAGGTAGCGCTCGACGGGGGCGTCCAGGTCGAGGCGGCCCTCGGCGGCCAGTTGCAGGACCACGGTCGCGGTGAACGTCTTGGTGACGCTGCCGATCCTGAACCGCTCCCCGCCGCGCACGGGCCGTCGGTGCTCCCGGTCGGCCGTCCCGCTCGTCCCGCGCCACGTCCCGCATCCCGGCCCCGTCACCTCGGCCGTCGCCCCCGGCACGCCCTCGGCCCGGGTGAGCGCGTCGAGCAGCCGCTGCGTCCCGCTGTGGTCGCACCTCGAGGACGCGCCCTGCCCGCCGTCCCCGGCACCGCCCGATCCGACGTCCTTCGCACTGGTCACCGTACGGTTCCCCGCCTCGGACACGACCGCGCCCACCGCACCAACTGAGCCCACCGTGGCCCCGGCGGGTACGACCGCCGTCACCACCAGCGCGGCGCCCACCGCGCCCGCCGCGACCAGCCCGCCGATCCTCCGAGAACTCCGCCTGCCGCCAGACATGATCCCGACGTCCTTTCCCTCCACCGGCCCACCCCCGTGGGCGGCCACGTGGACAGATCATTGGACACCGGCTCGTCACGGCGCATCGGCTATCCGGTCGCTCCCCGCCTCCTCCCCGAGATGGGGAGCTCCCCGCCGTAAGGGGGGCTCCCCATCGTCCTCTGTCGTCAGCCGGTTCCCTCGCACAGGTCGGTGTGTCCGGCGTTGTAGCCGTCGACCCAGCCCTTTCTGTCCCAGTCCGCAGACTCGTCGTAGGAGAAGCTCTTCGCCTTGGCGCAGTTGCCTTCCGCCTCGGCGTAGCCCTTTCTGTAGGCGTCCCGGTACGGCTTCGGCTGCTGGTACGGGGTCGGGGTCGGGACCGCCCGCTCCTGCGGGGCGTTCGCCACCACTCGCGCGGAGGCCGGGGCGGCCGTCGTCTGGGAGCCCGCGACGGCTCCGAGGGCGAGAACTGCGAGAAGTGCCGGGCTGAGTGACAACAGACGGTGCCTGCGGTCCATGAGCGCCTCCTCTGACCAGGCCCCCGGCGGGGATCGCCGGAGGTCACGATCGACAAGGCCAGGATATGAAGCGATTTGTCCGCAGTGTGGAATTTATGCAGTTATTGTGCCATTTCCGGGATGGAGGTGGACAAGGACTTTCCCCTGGTCGGAGGCGTTTTTCGCGGAGGCGGAGGCGGAAACTGCAGTGATTTCGACGGAACCCTCCCCGAATCCGCGACGGGAACGCTTTTCTCGAAAGAGGCCTTTCCCGTGGAAATCTGGGAAAACGATTTACCGTCCGCGCAGGTTATGGGGAGTCACTCTCTTGGATGCGATGGGTGGGTGATCCGGGGCCCGGTGCTGCCGGGTAGCGGGCGGCGGGTTGACGGCTCGGGCAGAAAGGTGATGAGATCTCGCCTCAGCGTCGCGGTGCACCCGGCAAAGAGATCGCCGTGGGCATGGAGGCGCCGAAACATGGGACAACCATGGAAACCCCTGTCGGACCGGACGGCCGCCTCGCGGCGTTCGGCAACCAGTTGATCGACATCCATCTCTGGCTCCGCGAGGAGCTGGCCCAGCTCCGTGAGGACGTCGACGCCCATCTCGAAGGTCGCGGCGGGCGGCCACGGGAGCTGCGGGCGCACTGCCTGGCCTTCTGCTCCGCCCTGACCCTGCACCACACCGGCGAGGATGACGGGATGTTCCCAGTCCTGGCGGAGCGCTTCCCCGAGCTACGTCCCGTCATCGAGGAACTGGTGCACGACCACCAGGCCGTGGCCGGGATCCTGCGCAGCCTGGAGGACCTGCTCGGCGGCCTCGGGGCGGAGGCGGAGCCGGATCCCGGTGAGGCACGGCGCGTGCGTGCCGAACTGGACGGCCTGACCGCCCTGCTGGAGTCGCACTTCGTCTACGAGGAGAAGAAGATCGTCGCGGCCCTCAACGCGCTGGGCGCCCCGGGGCCTGACGCCCCGACTTCCGGCAGCCTGCCTGGTTCGGGTCTCTCGCCGCCGAACAGGACGAATCTGCCGGACGCGCCGAGGGGATCCCGCACGAGGCATGATCGTCGCTGACGGCTGACGGCTGACGGTGGAGCGGGGATTTCGCTGGCCGTGACCGATTCCTGCAAGCCTGCGCTCGTACGGCCCGGGCACGATGGGCTCATGAGCATCGACCTCTCCGCGGCGGCCTCCTTCATGGCCACCCACGCGCGTGTCCTGGACCGCCGCCGCTTCCAACTGCTGACGGGCGAGACCGATTCCACCGCCGCGCTGGCCGCGCTCGACGGCTACCGCAACCCCGACGGAGGCTACGGCTGGGGCCTGGAACCCGACCTGCGCTCGCCGGAGAGCCAGCCGGGGGCCGCGCTGCACGCCTTCGAGGTGTTCGAGGACATCCTCCCGGCCACCGCGCCCCAGGCCACCGCGCTGTGCGACTGGCTGGAGTCGGTCATCCTGCCGGACGGCGGCCTGCCCTTCGCCCTGACCCTCACCGTCGCCGAGGGCACCGCCCCCTGGTGGGCGGGCGCAGATTCCACGGTCTCCACGTTGCAGATCACCGCCGTGACCGCGGCCGCCGCGCATCGCGTGGCCGCGCATGACCGTGCCGTCGCCGCCCACCCCTGGCTCGCGCGCGCCACCCGCTACTGCCTGGCCGCCATCGAGGCGATCGAGGAGACGCCCCACGCATACGTGCTGGCCTTCGCCGTACGGTTCCTCGACGCCGTGCATGAGACTCACCCCGAGGCGGCCGACCTCCTCAAGCACCTGAGCAGGTATGTCCCCGCCGACGGCCTGATGCACGTCGAGGGCGGCACCGAGGAGGAGATGCTCCGCCCGCTGGACTTCGCTCCGTTCCCCGATCGCCCCGCCCGCGCCCTTTTCGCCTCGGAGGCGGTCGCCGCCGACCTGGACCGCCTGGCCGGGCTGCAGCAGGACGACGGCGGCTGGACCGTCGACTACGCCAGGATCTCGCCCGCGGGCGCCCTCGACTGGCGCGGCCACACCACCGTCCGCGCCGTCGACGTACTGCGGCGCAACGCCAGGATGCCCTGAGACCCCCGTTTCTGGGCTTGCCTCAGAAACCCGATAATTCAGGTTCAAAAACTCTGGAATATGGTGCCACGTCGTTCGCTTGACATGGAAAAGCATGATCACGACGAAGGGGTGGAGATGCGGGCCATCGGATTCAGGGCGAACGGCGGACCTGAGGTGCTGGAGGCGGTCGAGGTGGCACGCCCGGAGCCCGGTCCCGGGCAGGTGCTGCTACGGGTGGCGTACGCGGGGGTCAACTTCGCTGAGATCCAGCACCGGCGCGGTGAGTTCGGCGCCGACGACGGTGTCGCCGTCCCCGGGCTTGAGGCGGCGGGGGAGATCGTCGCGGTCGGCGCGGACGTCACCGGCCTGCGGATCGGCGAGCCGGTCGCCGCCTACCTGCCCGCCTTCGGAGGTTACGCCGAGTTCGTCGTCGCCGAGGCGGTTCTGACCCACCCGCTGCGCACCACCCAGGGTGAGGTCGACCCGGCCCAGGCCGCCGGGCTGCCGTGCGTCTTCCCCACCGCGTACGGCCTGCTGCACGACACGGCACGGCTGCGCGCGGGCGAGACCGTGCTGATCCACGCGGCGGCCGGTGGGATTGGGGCGACAGCCGTACAGCTCGCCCGGAGCCTGGGCGCCGCCGCCGTCCACGGCACGGTCGGCTCGCCGGACAAGGTGGCCTACGCGCGTGAGCTGGGCTATGACGAGGTCTTCGTCCGCGACGGTTTCGGGGCGGCCATGCTGGCGGCGACCGGCGGCCGTGGCGTCGACGTGGTGCTCGACCCGGTCGGCGGCCCGGTCAGGCAGGAGAGCCTCGGCGTGCTCGCGCCGTTCGGCCGGGTCGCGGTGTACGGCGACGTCGGCCGGCACGACGACTGGACGGCCTCTGTCTGGGACCTGTGGAAGCGCAACCAGACCATCGCCGGGTTCAACATCGGTGACCTGGCGCGACGCGCGCCCGAGTTGATCGGCCGATATCTCCGGGAAGGGCTGGAGCGGGTGGCGGCCGGGACGCTGCGGAGCAACGTCACCGTGATTCACCCGCTGGCGGAGGCGGCGACAGTGCACGAACTGGTCGAGTCCGGAGCCGGACGCGGCAAGATCCTGCTGTCCCTGACCTGAGCGAATCACCCCGCCGACAATCGGGGACCATCAGCACCTGGCTCCCCGGTCGTCAGCGAGACCGACGATCTCCTGGTGCCGGTTTCGGAGCCGTACCTTCCTCGTCACCGTGAAGGATCGTCTTCGCCGACGGAAGAAGCCGCAGGCGAACGATGCCGTCCGCGGCCGATTCCTTGATCGGCTGGCTCAGGGCTGGAACGGCTCGCTGGCCTTCCGGGATTCTCGTGCGGTCACCAGGAGGGCGGCGGAACCCGTCAGCCGCCGGTTCCGGGCGCGGGTACGGCGTGCTCGGCGGCGCGGCTGACCTCCTCCCAGCTCGCCCAGGTGTCCATCCGCCGACGGGAGACGTCGAAGGCCAGGTCGTAGACCATGCCGCCGAGCAGCAGCCGTAGCGGCGGGTCCTCGCTGTCGACCAGCCTCAGCACCGCCTCGGCGGCCAGGCGTGGGTCGCTGTCGACCGAGCCCTCCGCCCACTGCTTCTCCAGCTCGGCGCGCAGCGGGCCGTACGGCTCCGCGGGTGTGGTCGCCGCCATACTCGCGTACAGATCGGTCCAATAGCCGCCTGGCTGGACGATGGTCAGCTTGACGCCGAACCCCGCGGCCTCCATCGCCAGCGCCTCGCTCATGCCCTCCAGCGCGAACTTGCTCGCGCTGTACATCCCGGTGCTCGGGAAACCGCCGAGCGCGGCGATGCTGGAGACCTGCACGATGTGGCCGGAGCCCTGGGCGCGCAGGTGCGGCAGTACGGCCTGGCAGACCCACATCGCGCCGAAGAGGTTGACCTCCAGCTGGGCGCGGGCCTCGGCCTCGGTGAACTCCTCGATCATGCCCATGGACAGGGTCCCGGCGTTGTTGACCACGACGTCGAGCCGGCCGAAGTGCTCGACGGCGGTGGCCACGGCGGAGAACACCGCCTCCCGGTCGGTCACGTCGAGGGGCAGCGTCAGCAGCCGGTCACCGTACCGGTCGCCGAGGTCGTGCGAGGCGATGGTGCGCGAGGCGGCGGCCACCCGGTCGCCACGCTCAAGCGCGGCCAGGGCGAACGCGCGGCCCAGGCCACGGCTCGCCCCGGTGACGAACCAGGTGCGCACGGGGCGCGAGGGGGAGAGGGGCGGGGAGGTGGCCGGGATCCTGGCGGGGGTCTCTGCCGGGGTCTCTGCTGGGGTGCGCATATGTGGAACTCCGATCGTTCGCCGTCCATGCCTTAACGAAACGAGACGGTTCGTCTCGTCTTATGGCGGCAACCGTATAGGAGTCGTGTTCGCCAATGCAAGACGGTCCGTCTCGTCTAGCTGTTTGTTAGGTTGGCCGCATGACGACGCAGCGCAAGCCCTCCGCCAACGCCGCCCGCCGCAGTGACACCTCACGGCGGGCCATCCTCGCGGCGGCGTTCGAGCTGGTCGGCGAGGTCGGCTACGCCAAGCTGAGCATCGAGGGCATCGCCGCGCGTGCCGGTGTCGGCAAGCAGACGATCTACCGCTGGTGGCCGTCGAAGGGTGCGGTGCTCTTCGACGCCTTCCTCTCGTTCACCGAGGGGTCGGACGGTGAGGCCGTCCTGCCCGACACCGGGGATCTGGAGGCCGACCTGAAGACGGTCCTGCGCGCCACGGTCGCGGAGCTGAACGACCCGCGCTACGACGAGCCGATGCGCGCGCTCAACACCGAGATCGCGCACGATCCCGAGCTGGCCGCCGCCTACTCCGAACGGCTGGACGGGCCGATGAGGGAGATCAAGAAGCGGCGGCTGCGCGCCGCCCAGCAGGCCGGGCAGCTCGCGGAGGACCTCGATCTGGACCTGGCCGTCGAGATGCTGTGGGGCCCGCTGCTCAATCGCTGGCTGCAGCGCGGTGGCCCGCTCACCCCCGAATACGCCGATCGCGTCGTCGAAGCCACCCTCAACGGCCTGCGTCCCCGCCGCTGAGAGTGCCAATGTCAAGCCGGGTGCCCCATTGGGCTGGCTCGGCAATCGAGGCTCCCGGCCTGCTGCTTGCTGTTGTGTATAGTTTTCTATATAGTTTTTGCATGGCTGTTCTCCATGATGCGACCGAGCTCACGGTTACCGAGGCCGCGCAGCGCGGAGTGGCTCGTCTGGTGGCCGACGCGGAGCGGGGGGCGGAGCTGGTGGTGACCCGCCGACACCGGCCGGTCGCGGCCGTCGTGAGCATGCGGCGTCTCAACGAGCTGGAAGAGGCCGCTGCCGATCTGCGTGACCTGGCGCTGGTTCTCGTACGGGCGGCGACCGACAGCGGGCGGCGGACGTCGATCGACGATGTCCTTTCCGCTTTCGGGCATACCCGTGAGTCGCTGGCCGCGCTCCCGGATGACGACGAGTAACGGTGTCCGACGTCGTATTCACCGACTCGGCCGTTGACGATCTCCGCAGGATCGGTCCGGACGCCGTCCCCAAGATCCTGAAGAAGATCCTCCTGCTACTGGAGAACCCCGAGGCCGGCTACCCACTCGGCGGGGAACTGACAGGATTCCGCAAGCTTGTCGTCGGCCGGAACACCTGGCGGGTCGTCTACCGGATCACCGACGACAAGGCGGTTGAGATCTGTGAGATCTGGGCCGTCGGTGAGAGGGCCGACGCCGAGGTCTACGCCGAAGCCAAGGCGCGAGTCCGGGCGGCTGGCGGCTCGCGCCCCGACATCGTCCGACTGGGCGCGGTGATCGAGCGCCTCGGAACCCTGAGCGACCACATCCATGTCAAAGAGGTGCCTGCGCGAGAGCCCGTTCCTGACTGGCTCGCTGACCGGCTGATCTACACGGTGGGCCTGGCTCGCGAGGACGTGGCAGCGCTCGACCTGGAAGAGGCCGTCGACCTTTGGGCGGAGTTCCGCTTGAGGTCGCGTTAGCCGGCAACCGTCGCTCATGGGCTGGATGCGTATGTTGAATGGCCAAGTCGACAGTCCAACGTGTCGAAAAGAACTTCGAGGTGGGAACCAACGACGCGCTCGGGGCGCGTGAAAAAACTCCCACCTCTTGTCGTCTCCAGTGTCGATTCGGCCGTTGGCCGTTCGTTTAGGGGGCGAGACGTCGGTACGGTGCCGACGGCGACCACCGAAGGGGCACGACAACGATGCAGCAGTACCTGCTCAGCATTTACCAGCCCGATGGAGACGCTCCTCCGCCCGAGGTGCTGGAACCGATCATTCGGGACCTCACGGCCGTGGACCAGGAGCTCAGGTCCGCCGGAGCGTGGGTCTTCACCGGCGGGCTGCCTCCCGCGAGCACGGCCACCGTGGTACGGGCCCGGGGGGATGAGCTGCTCATCACCGACGGCCCGTTCACCGAGGGCAAGGAGCACATCGGCGGGTTCGTCGTCATCAAGGCGCCCGATCTCGACGCCGCCCTCGTCTGGGGCGGAAAGTACGCCCGAGCCAGCACCCTGCCGGTCGAGGTGCGTCCACTCCAGGGCGATCCCGAGGACTGATCACCGGCGTGTCGCCCCTTCCCGCCTCGGAGATCGAACGAGTCTTCCGTCAGGAGCACGGCCGTGCGGTGGCCGTGCTGGTTCGCGTTCTCGGTGACATCGACAGCGCCGAGGAGGCGGTCCAGGACGCGTTCGCCGAGGCGGTACGGCGGTGGCCGTCCGCCGGGCTGCCACCGAGCCCGGCGGGATGGATCATCACCACCGCCCGCAACCGGGCGATCGACCGTCTCCGCCGGGAGGCGACCCGTCAGGAGCGGCACGCCCAGGCCGCCCTGCTGCACGCCCGCGACGAACCGGCCGAGGAGAGCGCCGTGCGCGACGACCGGCTGCGCCTGATCTTCACCTGCTGCCACCCCGCGCTCGCCCCCGGCGTCCGCGTCGCGCTGACGCTACGGCTGCTGGGCGGGCTCACCACCGCGGAGATCGCGCACGCCTTCCTGGTGCCCGAGCCGACCATGGCCCAGCGGCTGGTCCGGGCCAAGAACAAGATCCGTGACGCGCGGATCCCGTACCGGGTCCCCGGCGAGGCCGAGCTGCCCGACCGGCTGCGGGCCGTACTGGCCGTCGTCTATCTCATCTTCACCGAGGGCCACCTGGCCAGTTCGGGCGACCGGCCCGTCCGCGAGGACCTGTGCGCCGAGGCCATCCGCCTCGGACGGCTCCTGGCCGAGCTCATGCCCGACGAGCCGGAGGTCATGGGGCTGCTCGCGCTCATGCTGCTCGTCGAGTCGCGCCGGGCCGCCCGTACCACCCCCGGCGGTGACCTGGTGCTGCTGGCCGACCAGGACCGCGGTCGCTGGGATCGGGAGCTCATCGCCGAAGGCCAGGCCATCGTCCGGCAGTGCCTGCGGCGCAACCGGCCAGGGCCGTACCAGATCCAGGCGGCGATCAACGCCGTCCACAGCGACGCGCCGACCGCGGCCGACACGGACTGGGGGCAGATCCTGCGGCTGTACGACCAGCTTCTGCCGTTCGCCCCCGGCCCGGTCGTGGCCCTCAACCGCGCGGTCGCGGTGGCCGAGGTCGAGGGACCGGACGCGGCCCTCTCCCTCGTCGACGACCTCGACCTCGACGGCTACCACCTGTTGCACGCCGTCCGTGCCGACCTGCTCCGCCGCCTGGGCCGCCCCGCCGAGGCGGCGCGGTCCTACGAGGCCGCGATCGCCCGCACCGGCAACACGGCCGAACGGGACCACCTGCGGCGCGCTCTCCGAACGCTCGGCGAAGAACTCCACCCCCGCTGAAGAACTCCACCCCCGCTGAGGTACGGCGGCGGGGAAGCCTTGAGCTGGGGAAAGTTGTTCGGGCGATGCGTGAGGAACGGCCTGAACCCGGTTTCTCACCGTCTCGAAGCCCTCCGGAAGTGATGGCCGGAGGGCTTCGATCCGCGGGGGCGGTCAGTCGGCCAGGATCTCTTCATGGCGTTCAGCGAGATCTCCGACGCCCGAGCTCATGGTGCCGACGAACGACAGGCGACGGCGCCTCGCCGGTGCTTCGTTCTCCGTCAGGCTGGAAAGCGGCGAGGGTGCTGTTTCCTCAGAGTTTGAGCACTGCCGCGAATTTGGGAGACAAGGCAAAGACGGGACCTTGCCGAAAAAAGCTTGCCCGGGTCGCATGCAGAGCAGTGGCGATACCCGGGGCCCACATGAGTCATCGTAACTCACTCCCGGTCGCATGGGGAGGTGGACTGTGAACCCCAACGAGGCCAAGCTGATCGCGGACATGATTTCCCGGCCTCGCCTGGCCCCCTACCTGGTCGCGGCGAGCGGAGACCTCGTGGTGGCACTCCGGCTGTATGCGTGGAACACGGAGGCGAGCGGTGCCTTCAGCGGGGCTCTGCAGTACTTCGAAGTCATGCTGCGCAACGTCATGGACGATCGGCTCGCCACACACCATGGACAGCGCGAATGGTGGTGCGCCCCTCGGCTGACCCTGAACGGTCGCGCGTATGACGAGATCACCAAGGCGAACAGGGGCGTTTCGTGCACGGCGGACGACGTCGTGGCGGCACTTTCGTTGGGCTTCTGGGTGTCCCTTCTGTCGTCGGGGAGTAATTACCACTCGCGGCTCTGGTGGCCGGCGCTGCAGTACGCCTTCCCCGGTTACTCCGCCCGGACCCCCGCCGTGCTCCACCAGAAGGTGGACCATCTGCGCCGGTTGCGTAACCGCGTGGCGCACTGTGAGCCCATCCACCACCGGCACCTGGCCAAGGACTTCGAGAGTCTGCTGGAGGTGATCCGGCTCATCTCGCCGGAGGCCGCCGCGTGCCTGCAGAGACTCTCTCGGATCCCCGAGGTCCTGGGCCGCAGGGCGGGAGTGCTTGACGGCGGTCTGTCGCCGCGGTTCTAGGAGAGCCGGACGACGAGCCCGAGGCCGTGCGGCTCATCCTGGGGCAGACGAAGGCACTCGCCCAGGAGTGGGTCATCACCGCCGATCGCTGATCCGTCTTTCACGGACCCGCTGAGAGAAGGGAAACCCTCAGGTCCCCGACCCGAAGGTTTCCCCGGTGAGTGGTTGTGCGAGTCAGCCGAAGTGACCGGCCCTGATGGTGGTGAGGAAGGTCGCCCAGGCGGTTGGGGTGAGGATGAGGGTGGGGCCGGTGCGGTTCTTGGTGTCGCGGAGGGCGTGGTGGCCGCCGGAGAGGGCGGCGACCTCGACGCAGTTGCTTCCGTCGTCGCCGGACAGGCTGGACTTGCGCCACCGGGCGGTGGGGAGTTCCCTGGTCAGGTCGTCCATCTGCGCATCGTCTCCTTGATCAGGTTGAGGGACTCGTGCCGGGACAGGGCGTCGGACCGGATCGCTTCGTATCTGAACGCCAGGTTCCGCATGTCGGTTGGCCGGTCGGTGACTCGGTCGTCCAGGCTCTGCGAGTCGATGTAGGCCACCGGGTGGGTCTCCCTCGTCAGGTCCGCGAGGGTGAAGCTGCCCAACAAGCCAAGCACGTTGCGCGCCGTGTAGGGAAGGATCTGCAGGGATATGCGAAGGTGCTCCTCGGTGTCGAGGAGGCGCTCGAACTGGCCCCGCATGACGCCGGGGTCGGCGACGGGACGGTGCAGGATGCCCTCGTCCATGATGATCCAGAGCATCGGCGGCATCCGCTTCCGCAGGATCTCCTGCCGCTCCATCCTGGCCGCCACCTTGTCCTCGACCTCCTCGGCGGTGGCGCGGGGCTTGCGGCTCAGGATCGCCCGCGCGTAGTCCTCGGTCTGCAGCAGGCCGGGCACGATCAGCGCTTCCCAGATGCGCAGGGACTCGGCCTCGCGCTCGAAGTCCAGCCAGGGCCGGAACCAGCGGGGGAGCTGGGCCTCGGCGCGGTTCAGCCGGTCGAGCAGTCCGGTGAGCGTCGTGCCGAGGTTGAGGGCCTCGTCCACCTTGCCCGCCAGCGCCAGGGTCGGCGAGCGGTGGCCGTTCTCCAGCATGCTGAGCTGGCTGATCGACAGGTGGATCGTCTCGCTGAGCTTTCGCTGGCTGAATCCGGCGGCGAGTCGGAATTTGCGGAGCTCTGTCCCGAATCGAATGCGCGGGGAAATGTAGGGATCGATGGGTATTGTCGGTTCTGTTGCTGCTTCCTGTTCCATTGCCGGGGGGATGGTCATCTCCGGTCTCCTCTCGGTTTCTCCGACCGGTCTCAGGCCATTGTCCGGCACGTCTGTCCTGCTCGGCGAGGGGTTCACAGAAGTGTGAACGGATTGAGGACTCCATTTCCGATACAGCCGTCGACGGCTTTGCGACCGTATGAAGGGTCGAGCCGAAAACACGGCGGCGCCTCGGTCGGTGAACCGAGTAAAACGGAAATCCAGCCCAATTCGGCTGGGGGAGGCGACCCATGAATCCGGAGACGCTCAGCGAAACCTGTCTTCCCAACGACCCGGAATCCGTTTCACGAGCACGCGGTGAAGTCCGTGAATGGCTCGGGAAGGATCACCCCGCCTACGAGAACGCCCGGCTGGCCGTGTCGGAACTGGTCACCAACGCCGTACGGCACGCGGGAGGCGGCCCGACCGGGGATCCGGGGACGGTCGGCGGTTCCCTGCCGGTCGGGGTCTTGAGGGCGGTCGGTGGTTCTCTGCCCGCTGGGGATCCGGGAACGGTCGGTGGCTCTCTGTCCGGCGAGATCTCTGGGGCGGTGCCGTACTCGGGGGCCGGTTCGCTGGTGCTGCGGTTGTCGGCGCTCGGTGACCTGCTGCGGATCGAGGTCGTCGACCAGGGCTGGAGCACGCGGGAACCCCGGCTTCGCGCGGATCCCGCGTTCCCCCTGGCGGAGGGTGGCCGGGGACTGGCTATCGTCAGCGCGCTCTCCGGCGGGAACTGGGGGTACCGCTCGCACGGTCCCGGTCTCGGCCGGACCGTGTGGTGTGAGATCCCCGCCGACCCGCAGCCCTCGGAAGACCCCCTCCTGGACCTCCAGGATCTTCCGGACCTCACCGGCCTTCCGGGCCTCGCCGATCTTGAGAGGGGCGCGGGGCTCGGGCGGAGCCTTCCCGAAGGTCCTGTGAAGGACCTTGTCTCCGACACTCCGGCCTTTCTCGGCTGGCCGGGGTGCGGCGGGCTCTCGACCCAGGTGTGGTGGCTCCCGCCCCGCCCCGAGTAGCAGCGGTGCCCCGAGGAGAACGGTGCCCTGAGGAGGACGGCGTCCTGGGGAGACAGTGTCCTGAGGAGGGCTGTCTCCCAGGGATGTTCTGAGGAGGGTTGTCTCCCGGGGATCGTCTCCCGAGTGAGGGGATTCCTCCTTCGAGGTCGTTTCGACCACCCCCGGCGGGAAACAGCGGCACACCGGTCGTCCCCCGCGCCGTCGTGTGCCCCGCGCTCCCTTCCCCGTTGGAGCGCCCCGCCGGGGGCTTCGACCTCCGGTGTACGGCCCGGCCGCCCGAAGCGCGGCCCGATGCCATCGCCCCTCGCCGGTCCCGGTGTTCTATCGACGCGGAGGGGTGAGCTTCTGCGCGCGGCCGCCGTCGACGGTCAGTTCGACCCCCGTGGTGAAGGTCGCGTCGAAGGCGAGGAACAACACCGCCGCCGCGACCTCCTCGGCCGAGCCATGGCGCCTCATCGGGGTGATCTCGTCTCCCAGCTTCTCGAAGGCCTTCCTCTCGGCCTCGGAGAGCCCGGCGGCACCCATGGTCGGGGTCTTGATGAAGCCCGGACTCACCGCGTTCACCCGGATGTTCCTGGGCAGCAGCTCCGCGGCAAGCACCTGGGCGAACGACCGCAGCGCCGCCTTCGACGCCGAGTAGACGCTCATGCCGGGGGTGCCGGAGTCGTTGGCGATGGAGGTGGTGAAGACGAACGAGCCGCCGTCGTCGACGAGGGGGGCCAGGCGTCGCGCGGTGAAGAACGCGCCCTTGGTGTTGACGTCGAAGATCGCGTCATACGAGGCCTCGGTGACCTGCCCGAACGGTTCCATGTGTGCGACCCCGGCGTTGACGAACACGAAGTCGACCCGGCCGAGGGTCTCCTCGACCTGCCCGCCCAGCGCGTCGATGTCGGCCAGGCTCGTCGTGTCGGACCGTACGGCCTGCGCCCGCGATCCGAGTTCACTTCGCACCGCCTCGAGGTTGCGCTCGTTGCGACCCGTGAGCAGGACCTCGGCTCCGCCGTCGAGCAACGCCCTGACCACCGCGAGCCCGATCCCGTGCGTTCCGCCGACGACCACGGCCTTCCGGTCCGCGTACCTGTCCATGCCCGCTCCCTCCGTCGTGCTCCGACCGGACCGCCTCAGGGCCGGCGGCGCCGGGCACGACACACCCATCGGTTTCAAAGTTTGCCGATTATCAAACCGAATGAAGGTTATATGGTTCCCCAACCATCAAACAATAGGTCGACGTGTGCCCGCCTCCCACCGGCGCGGGGCGGGGCCGCGTTTCGGCTCGCCGTACCAGGGGGGTCCGAACCCGGAACACCCTGGAGATGTGGCCGCCGACCGGGAGCGGCGCGCCGGCCGGCGGGGCTCGCATGACCGGGATTCGCAGAGGTGTCCGCCGAGCCGCGTTTCACCTCGTGAGCGCCGCTATCGTTCAGGAAGGAGACGCTACGATCACGGACGGGGAGGTGACGATGTACATCGCCGATCTCAGGGTCTCCGGCGTCCGTGGTTTCTCCGGTCCCCGGAGCGCGGAGCTTCGGCTGACCCGCCCTGATGGCAGTCACGCCGGTTGGACGGTCCTGGCAGGCCGCAACGGTTCGGGCAAGACGACACTGCTGCGCGCAATCGCACTGGCCATGGCAGGGCCTTCCACAGCCCGTAGTCTCGCCCCCTCCTTCGAAGGTTGGATCTCCAACGACCTCTCGGAGGCGATCGTCGACATGACCCTCGCCTTCGACGAAACGGACGCCTTCGGCCGCGGAGGACGTCCAAAGCGGCCGTTTCCCGCTCGGCTGACCTGGTCACGTGAGACGGTCGGAGACTCCGGACGATACGGCCCGCAGCCGAGTATGAACGGTCACGGCGGTGCCGCTTTCCGTGGGCCGTGGGCTGACAACCCTCGGGGATGGTTCTTCGCGGGTTACGGTCCCTTCCGCCGACTGACGGGAGGATCGGCTGACGCCCGGCAACTCATGATGAGCAGTGGCCCTGTCGCCCGCCTGGCCAGCCTGTTCCATGAGGACGCCTCACTGGCGGAGAGCGTCAGCTGGCTCATCGACCTGCACCTGCGGAGCCTGGAGAGACAGCACGGCGCAGCGAACCTGCTGGCGTTCGTCATGGAGCTGCTCAACGACGGATTGCTTCCTGACGGCTTCCGGGTCGAGAAGGTCAACAGCGACGGCCTGTGGGCCAGACGAGACGGCCAACTCATTTCCCTCAGGGAGATGAGTGACGGGTATCGGACCGTCACCGCGCTGGTCCTGGACCTGGTCCGTCAGATGGACAGGGCCTTGCCCGGCTACCTGGACGGGGCTGTCGCGGGCCGTCTGGTGGAGCTCCCCGGCTACCCCTCGGAGCCACTGCCAACCCCCAGGATGCCGTTGTCCGGTGTCGTTCTCATCGACGAGATCGACGTTCATCTTCACGTGAGCTGGCAGAAGAAGATCGGCAACTGGCTCAAGGCTCACTTCCCCGCGGTGCAGTTCATCGTGACCACCCATAGCCCGTACATCTGCCAGAGCGCGGATCCAGGAGGATTGATCAGGCTTCCCGGCGTCGATGAGGACGTTCCTCCCCGTGTTGTCGATGAGGACCTGTATGACCGTGTTGTCTATGGCAGCGGAGACGACGCTCTTCTCACCGATCTTTTCGGTATGGACTCTCTCTACTCCAACCGCGCCGAGGACCTCCGGCGCAGGCTCACCGTTCTGGAGCGTGCGGTTCTCCGGGGGAACGCGGCTCCTGACGAGGTGCGAGAGTACGAACAGCTGCGAGAGACGCTCACCAGTTCTCTGGCCGCGCGTGTGGACGAGGTCGCCGCGAGGATCGCATAACAATCATGATTCGCATCCGTCGGGTGGAGCTTCCCACCGATCTGGCTGACAGGCTGCGTGAGCGAACAGACAGGCTGCGCGCCGATGGAGCCGACTCCTCGGCGGCGCGGGCTGCCTGGAAGTCCGCCGCCACCACACGGACGCGGCTGACCCAGCTCCTGACCGGTATGGCGACCGGAATCCGGCGATGTATGTACTGCGGTGACGGCCTCGGTACGGACATCGATCATTTCGAGCCTCTCACCGAGGCTCCTGTACGCGCCTTCGACTGGCCGAATCATCTGCTGGCGTGTTCACACTGCAACAGTCACCAGAAACGAGAGCTGTTTCCACGGGACGAGAACGGCAGCCCCCTGCTCGTCGATCCATCGGTGGAGGATCCGTACGATCATCTCGAACTCACGTTGAGCACGGGAACCTACGAGGCGCTGACCCTCCGGGGTGACGCCACGATCAAGGTCTTCGGTCTGAACCGGGGCGATCTGGAGCGGGGCAGGGCAGCCGCCTTCATCAGGACGGTCTCCATGCTGCGTGACCACGCGCGTCTGCGGGACTCCGATGACAGTGGGGGAGAGGCCGCCGAAATCGCCATGTCGCTTCTTGAACAGCCGTTCGCCGACGTCCTCTACGCGATGCTCCGCTATCGGGATCTTCCCGGTGCGGAGTCGGTGTTGCGTGGCAAAGAGGTCGTGACCGCTCTGGCCGATCCCGCCCTCCATTTCTGGCCCTGATTCGGCCCACCGGTCAGAAGACGGATGTCCTTCGAGACGCCGGAACCGGCTGATCCGCCTGGCGGAGGGCTGTCGCGGTGTCCTGGAGGGCGTCCAGGAGGGGGATGAGGAGGGGGTGGCGTTCGGCGCCTCGCCGTACGGCGGCGAAGACGCGGCGTTCGGGACCGGCGACCGGGCGGATCGCCACGCCCGACAGGTCCGGGCCACGCAGGGCGAGACGCGGCACCATCGCCACCCCGGCTCCGGCGGCGGCCAGCGCGACCACGGCGCTGAAGTCGTCGGAGGAGTGGGCGAACTCGGGGATGAAACCCGCGTGCTCGCAGGCCAGGGCGATCACGTCGTGGCAGGGGTTGCCCGGGTACGGGCCGATCCAGGTCTCGCCGGCCAGGTCCGCCACGGCCACCTCACGGCCGGTCGGCGGAAGCCCCTTCGGGTTCGCCGCGGCCACTTCACCGCCGGTCGGCGGAAGCCCCCTCGGGTGCACCGCCGCCTCGCCGCGCGCCAGGGGGTGGTCTCGGGGGAGCACCACGTCGAACGGCTCCGAGTACAGCGGGATGCGGGACAGCCTGCGGTCGTCTTCCGCCGGGGCGCCGCGATACTCGACCGCGACGGCGACGTCGACCGCGCCGTCCAGGACCATGGTGAGGCTCTGGTCGCCCTCCGCGTCGAGGACGCGCACCTGGATGCCCGGCTCCTTGTCCCTGAGCCTGCTCACGGCCGGGGCGACGACCAGCCCGATGGCGGTGGCGAAGGAGGCCACCTTCACCTCGCCCGCCGTACCCGTCGTGTAGGCGGCGATGTCGGCCTCCGCCCGCTCCAGCTGGGCGAGCACCTCGTTGGCGTGGCCGAGCAGGATTCGGCCGACCGAGGTCAGGCGCACGCCCCGGCCGTCGCGTTCGAGCAGCCGGTGACCGACCTCGTGTTCGAGGGCGACGAGCTGCTGGGAGACGGCCGAGGGCGTGAGGTGAAGCGCGGCGGCCGCGGCGGTGACCGTCCGATGATCGGCAACCGCGCGCAGGGTCCTGAGCCGCCGCGTATCTATCACCTGTCCATTTTCGCCGAGATTATTTCTGGACTGCGACGAATCGGGATTATTTCCGGACCGTGAAGATCGCGTCCCCCCGGTCCGCGTCCTGAGGGAGTACGCTCCCGGATCCTCGCCTCGGTGTCGTGGACGGTGCTGCGGCTTCCTGTGAGATCTGCATGTCCGATGGCTACCGCGACTTCCGGGTGGGTGCGTCCGACTTCGTCGGGAAGATCGGCAGGTCGTGGGAGAAAACGGAGAGTTCGATCTTTGTCCGGGATCGCCTCGCGCGGCAACGGTGATGTCGTGGTCGCCGACCGGTGCGACGCGGATGTCCAGGTCTTCCCCGGTGGAGGGCCGTATCCGACGCCCGTGCCCCGGCGGAATCCGCGACCGGAAAGTCATGGAAGAAAGATTTGAAACAATGAGCGAAGAGTTAATGAACTCCGTGAACACATCAATTATCCAATTGTTGTGACTGGCAGAGATCGTATGAATGATGGCTGCATTTCCACTGGTTTCGAGTGATGTGCGAGGAGAGCATGTTTGAGCTGCCGGTTATCGGCAGGACTTCTCTGTGAAGTAACGCGAATACGCTCCGTTCAATGGAAAGGGAACAGTATGCGCATGAAGAGAATGCTCGCGCTGGCCGGCGTCGGTGCGGCTCTGGTCGCGGGCCTCGCCACGGCGACCCCCGCCCAGGCGGCCTCTCATGAGGCCCAGCAGACCGTTGCAACTGTCGGCGCTCAGGGGACGGCGAACGCCTTCACGCCTCTTCGTTACTACACGACCTTCTACGGCCCCAACCCCTGGTGGTCGTGCACCCAGCGCGGCAACCAGGGCGTCAGCAACGGTGAGTGGTGGGACTTCCAGTGCAGGGCCGGTGACAGCTGGGTCGATCTGTACATTCAGGTTGCGCCCTGACATCGTCGGCCGCTCGGTGAGCGCCCATCGTGATTGATCGGTGTCCGGTCATGGCATGTCCAGCCGTGACCGGGCACCGAGCGCGTTGTCGGGGATGCCCGGATTGCCCCTGACAGAGAGGACGCCTGGATCGCCCCCTGACAGAGGTGTCCTCTTCCCTTCGGGGACCCCTTCTACAGTTCCGCCGATCTCTGGTTCGACGACGTCTGTCCGCCCTCGTCACGGTGCCGGCTGTCGCAGTGCCGATCGTCGCAGTGCCGGCCGAACTTCTGGCGGTAGGCGCGGGGGGAGAGGCCGCGTCGCTTGACGAACTGCTCGCGGAGAACGGCGGCGGAGCTGTATCCCACCCGGCGAGCGATCTCCTCGATCTGCAGGTCGGTGGTTTCGAGGAGTTCCTCGGCGTGGTCGAGCCGCTGGGTCAGCAACCAGGCGTGCGGGGTCGTGCCCATGGCCGCTCTGAACTTGCGGTTGAAGGTGCGCGGGCTCATCAGGGCGTGGGTGGCCAGGTCGTCGACCGACATGGGGACGTCCAGGCTGGCGCGGGCCCGGTAGATGGCCCTGGTGAATCGCTCGTCGCCGTCGGCCGGTATGGGCTGGGAGATGTACTGGGCCTGGTCGCCGTCGCGGTGCGGTGCCACCACCATCGCGCGGGCGACGGCGTTGGCCACGGCCGCGCCGTGTTCGCGGCGCAGCAGGTGCAGGCAGACGTCGACGCTGGCCCCGACCCCGGCGCCGGTGATCACATCTCCCTCGTCGACGTAGAGGGCGTTGGGGATCACGGTGACGTCGGGGTAGCGGGCGGCGAAATCGTCGGCGACGGTCCAGTAGGTGCTGGCGCGTCGGCCGTCGAGCAGGCCTGTGGCGGCCAGGAGGTAGGTGCCCGTGCAGAAGCCGATGATGATCGCGCCGCGCCGGTTGGCCGCGCGCAGGGCGTCCAGCACTGCGGCCGAGGGGGCGAACGCGTGTCTGTTGTAGGGCATCAGGATGATCAGGTCGGCCTTTTCGAGGTGTTCGAGGCCGAACTCCACCTGCAACGACAGGCCCAGATCAGTGCGGATCGGGCCCGGTTCCTCGGCGCATATCGAGAAGTCGAAGGCAGGCAGGTTCAGCTCGGGGCGGGCGGCGAACACCTCGCTTATCCCGCCGAAGTCGAAGGTGCTCGCACCCTGTGTCACGAAGGCCACCACCGAGTGAAAAGCGGCCACCTCGTCAACCTGCCGATGCTGCGAGCGTGGACGACGTCGTGACCTTCTCAGCGATTCGCATACGGTGATTCAATCCCGAGAGCGACCGTCCGCGAAACCACTTTAACAATGTCCATGAGTTTCATGTCTCAATTGTTTTCCGTGAGCTCCTGGTCGCTCTGGGCGAGCGGTGAGATCGACCGTGACCGGGTGACCTCCTCCCTCACGGCATTCCGGGTGTGGGCGAGGAGGCCGGTGCCCGGTCGATCGTCACCTCCGTCGACGAGATCCGCCGCGTGTTCGTCCCCTGTCGGTTTTCGCCGGGATTATCTCCGGGCCGCGAGGAACGCGTCCACGGCCCGGTCCACGTCCTCGGTCGAGTGCGCCGCCGACAACTGCACCCTGATTCTGGCCTTGCCGTGCGGCACGACGGGGTAGGAGAAGCCGATCACGTAGATGCCCTGTTCGAGCAGCCGCTCGGCCATCGCGGCGGCCTCCGCCGCGTCGCCGATCATGACCGGGACGATGGGGTGGTCGCCGGGCAGTACGTCGAACCCGGCCTCGGTCATCCGGGTGCGGAACCGCGCGGTGTTGGCGCGCAGCCGTTCGCGGGCCTCGTTGGAGCCGCTGATCAGGTCGAGGACACGCAGCGAGGCGGCGGCGATCACCGGGGCGAGCGAGTTGGAGAACAGGTAGGGGCGGGACCGCTGGCGCAGCAGCTCGCAGATCTCCCTGCGGGCGGCGACGTAGCCGCCGCTGGCTCCGCCGAGCGCCTTGCCGAGCGTGCCGGTGATGATGTCGACGCGGTCCATGACGCCGTGCAGCTCCGGGGTGCCCCGGCCGCCCTCGCCGACGAAGCCGACCGCGTGCGAGTCGTCGACCATGACCATGGCGTCGTACCGCTCGGCCAGGTCGCAGATCTCGTCCAGCGGCGCGACGTAGCCGTCCATGGAGAACACGCCGTCGGTCACGATCAGCCTGCGGCGGGCGTCGGCCGACTCCTTGAGCCTGGCCTCGAGCTCCGCCATGTCACGGTTGGCGTAGCGCAGGCGGCGGGCCTTGCACAGGCGGATGCCGTCGATGATGCTCGCGTGGTTGAGCGCGTCGGAGATCACCGCGTCGCGCTCGTCGAGGAGCGTCTCGAAGACCCCGCCGTTGGCGTCGAAACAGGAGCTGTACAGGACCGTGTCCTCCTGGCCGAGGAAGTCGGCGAGGCGGGCCTCCAGCTCCTTGTGCACCTCCTGGGTGCCGCAGATGAAGCGGACCGAGGCCATTCCGTAGCCCCAGCGGTCCAGGGCCTCCCTGGCGGCGTTCACCACCTCGGGATGGTCGGCGAGGCCGAGGTAGTTGTTGGCGCAGAAGTTCAGCACCTCGCCGCCTCCGGCGACGGCGATGTCCGCCCGCTGGGGGGTGGTGATGACCCGCTCGGGCTTGAGCAGCCCGGCGGTGGCGATCTCGTCGAGGGTGTCACGCAGGTCGGCGCGGACGTTGTCGAACATCAGACGGTCCAATCCATGATGACTTTTCCGGTCTTGCCACTCGCCGCGGTGTCGAAGGCCGCGTCGAAGTCGCGGTGGGAGAAGCGGTCGGTGATGACGGGGGACAGGTCGAGGCCCTTCTCCAGGAGGACCGACATGGAGTACCACGTCTCGTACATCTCGCGGCCGTAGATGCCCTTGATGGTGATCATCGAGGTGACGACCGTCGCGAAGTCGATCGCGAACTCCTCGGCGGGCAGGCCGAGCATGGCGATCCGCCCGCCGTGCGTCATGTTGGCGATCATGTCGCGGAGCGCCCTCGGGTTCCCGGACATCTCCAGGCCGACGTCGAAGCCCTCGCGCAGCCCCAGCTCGTGCATGCCGTCCGCGATGGACCTCTCGGCGACGTTCAGCGCCAGGTTCACCCCGAGCTTGCCCGCCAGGGCCAGCCGCTCGGGGCTGACGTCGGTGACGACCACGTTGCGGGCCCCGATGTGCGTGGCCACCGCGGCGGCCATCAGCCCGATCGGCCCGGCCCCGGTGATCAGCACGTCCTCGCCGACCATCGGGAACGTCAGCGCGGTGTGTACGGCGTTGCCGAACGGATCGAAGATCGCCGCGACGTCGAGGTCGACCGGCACCCGGTGCACCCAGACGTTGGAGGCCGGAAGCGTCACGTACTCGGCGAAGGCGCCGTCGCGGTTCACCCCGAGGCCGACCGTGTTGCGGCACAGGTGCCGCCGCCCGGCCATGCAGTTGCGGCACTTGCCGCAGACCAGGTGCCCCTCCCCGCTGACCAGGTCGCCGATCGCGATGTCCTCGACGCCGGGCGCCACCTCGACGACCTCGCCGCAGAACTCGTGTCCGACGATCAGTGGAGTCCGCAGGGTGTGCTGCGCCCACGCGTCGAAACTCCGGATGTGCAGGTCCGTGCCGCAGATGCCGGTGCGCAGCACCCTGATCAGCACCTCCCCCGCCCCGACGGCCGGTTCCGGCACGTCCGTGAGCCAGAGGCCAGGCTCGGCCCTCTCCTTGACCAGCGCTTTCATCACAGATCCCCCCTCAGCTTCCGACCTTACGCACTGTGCCCGGTCGCTTCCTGAGGTGTCCATCGCGGTTTTCTTAACCCGGCCCACAGCATTGCTTCACGCTTCGTCCCGGAGGGATCTCGGCCTCCCGTACGGCGACCGCCCCCGCACGGGGACCGTACGGGGGCGGGGGGCTGTGCGCGGGCGGGTCAGGGGGTGGTGCGGTGGCGGTTCTCCCGCAGGTCGGCCAGCGGGTCGGAGGAGGGGATGCCGGGGCCGAGCTGGCGGGGGCCGAGGTCCGCCTCGGCGGCCTCCGCGACGGCCTCCGCGGCGGCCTGCTCCGCCTGGGCCGTCTCCCTGGCGGCCGCCTCGCTGATCGCGGGGGCCTCGCGGGTCGCGGGCGAGCGGGGCAGGGACTCGGTGAAGGCCTTCGACACGCCCTGCAGGGCGGAGGTGACCTCGCTGGGGATCACCCAGAACGTGTTGCCCTGGCCCTTGGCCAGCTCGGGCAGCACCTGGAGGTACTGGTAGGCCAGGAGCTGCGGGTCGGGGTCGTTGCGGTGGACCGCCTGGAAGACCTCGTCGATCGCCTGGGACTGGCCCTGCGCCTTGAGGATCGCCGCGCTCCTGTCACCCTCGGCGCGCAGGATCGCGCTCTGCTTGTCGCCCTCAGCGGTGAGGATCTGGGACTGGCGCTGGCCCTCGGCGGTGAGGATCGCGGCGCGCTTGTCCCGTTCCGCGCGCATCTGCTTCTCCATCGCCTCCTTGATGCTCTTGGGCGGGTCGATGGCCTTGATCTCGACCCGGTTCACCCGGATGCCCCACTTGCCGGTCGCCTCGTCCAGCACGCCCCGAAGCTGGCTGTTGATCGTGTCGCGTGAGGTGAGGGTCATCTCCAGGTCGAGCGAGCCGACGACGTTGCGCAGGGTGGTGACGGTGAGTTGCTCGACGGCCTGGATGTAGTTGGCGATCTCGTAGGCCGCCGCGCGCGGGTCGGTGACCTGGAAGTACAGGACGGTGTCGATCTCGACGACCAGGTTGTCCTCGGTGATCACCGGCTGCGGGCGGAAGGAGACCACCTGCTCGCGGAGGTCGATCATCGGGTAGACCCGGTCGATGTAGGGGATGACGAAGTTCAGGCCCGGCTTGAGCGTGGTCTGGTAGCGGCCCAGTCGTTCCACGTTGCGTGCCCGCGCCTGGGGAACGATGCGCACCGAGCGCATCACCGTGAACACGGCGAACAGGACGATGAGCAATCCGGCGATCAGCAGTGCGTCCATTGATCACTCCCGGGGATAGACGAGCGCGGTGGCACCCTCGATCTCGATGACGTCGACGACGGCTCCCGCTGGGATCACCAGCGTCTCGTCGTAGGCTCTGGCGGACCATTCCTCGCCGCCGATCTGGACTCGGCCGTCCCTGCCGGTCACCTCACGCAGAACGTATGCGGGCTTGCCGACAAGAGCCTGGATTCCGAACCGCCCGTCGGCGGATGGCGGCATGAGATGACGTTTGGCAATGGGCCGTACCACGACCATTCCCGTCACCAGGGAGGCCGCGAACAGCACGAACTGGAGCGGGAGCGGCAGGCCGAGACCGGCGGCGACGGAGGTGATCAGCGCGGCACCGCCGAGCAGGCCGAGAGCCGTGGTCAGGGTGAAGATCTCGGCGACACCCAGCACCACCGCGAGAATCAACCAGATGACCCAGTAGTCCATGCTCCGGCCCTCCTCAATAATGAACGGCTCGGATGTCCAGGAGGTTCCCCTATCCACGGTATGTCGTTATGCGAAGGTCGTCAGTGATTGTGCGAAGACCTGTCGGAGAGGGCGGCCGGAAGGCGTCCCCCCGGTGTTCGGCGCGGACGGGCGGGTCTACGGGTCGGCGGAACCCATGCGGGACGAGGGTCGGGTCGGCCGCGCCCGCTGAACTCCGCCGGGGTCGGCCAGGGGGAGCGGGGGCCGGGAGGCGTGCAGGGCGCTGCCGTCGAGCCATTCCTCCCATGGCCGCTGCCAGTAGCCCCAGCCGTTGTCCCACTCCAGCTCGCGGTCGGTGCCCCGGATGACGACGGGGTCGCCGCGCAGGGAGTTGTCGTAGAACCAGGCGGCCTGGTCGGGGCGGACGTTGACGCAGCCGTGGCTGACGTTCTCGCGGCCCTGCGCCCAGAGGTTGTCCAGCGCGTGGACGTACTCGCCGCTGTTGGAGATCCGGACCGCGTAGTCGATCAACAGGTCGTAGTAGTCCGGCTCGCCCTTCTTGCGGCCCGGGGAGACCATGCGGACCGGGTTGGCCTTGTCCATGGTCAGGTGGACGCCGCTCGTCGTGGTGTACTCCCTGGTCGTGGCCATCCCGGCGCTGACCGCCATCTGCTGGACCACCCGGTCGTCACGCCTGACCAGCATCTGATGGGTGCGGGTGTCGATGACGCTGACCTGCTTGCGGCCGACGGTGAAGGACGTCTCGTGGTCGGCCGTGCCGTAGGTGCCGTCGGCCGCGCGGACGCCCGACAGGTGGGCGGTGAGGACGACCCGCTGCCGGGCGGGCCAGTTGCGGCGAGGCCGGTAGACCACCTCGCTCTCGCCGGTCCAGTGCCAGGCGCCCTCGACCGGTTTGGCCGAGCGCACCTCGAAGGCCCGCTCGACGGCCGCCCTGTCCGTGACCGGCGTGTCGAACGTCACGATGATCGGCATGCCGACGCCGACGGTCTCGCCGGGGAAGGGGGTGACGGAGGCGACCCCGAAGGAGCGGGCGGGGGTGAGCGTCCTGAACCTGCCGGAGACGCTCACCGGGGCGCCGCCCGTTCCCGACGCGGTGACGTTGACGATGTGCTCCTGGCCCGGCGGCAGCGCCCAGTCGGAGCGCCAGGTCGACCGGGTGCCGTCGAAGTGCCCCGGCACCGGGACGCCGCCCGCGTACGCCCGCACCCCGGTGAGCGTGCCCGTGTCCGCCTTCACGATCAGGCCCCGCCTCGTCTCCGCCCCCTTCGAACCGGGAGCGGGGACGATCCGCACACCGGGCGCGGCTCCCCGCGGGGCGCCGCTCCCGGTCACGGCCGGAGAGCAGTCGGCGGCGGCGGAACACGCCGTGACCGAGGAACAGGCCGTGACCGTGAGCGGGAGGAGAAGGATCGGGAGAGATCCCACGGCGCGCCGCATCGGTTCGTGCCTCCGGGGTTCACGACTACTCGGACACCCCAGACTAGCGTTAAGTGATCATGGAGGCGCGGTAGGTGACGTGACGGTCCCGCTAGCGGGCCGGGAACACGGTTCCCGAAACCTCGCCCAGAGTGATCACCGTCCCGTCAGGACCGGGAGCGGAGGCGCTGATCGTGACCGTGTCGCCGTCCTCGAGGAAGGCCCTGGCTGAGCCGTCGGGCAGCTTGAGCGGCTCCGTGCCGTTCCAGGTCAGCTCGATCAGTGACCCCCGCTGGTCGGGTTCGGCGCCGGAGACGGTCCCGCTGGCGTAGAGGTCCCCGGTCCGCAGGCTCGCGCCGTTGACGGTCATGTGGGCGAGCATCTGCTCGGGCGTCCAGTACATCCCCCGGTACGGCGGGCGGGAGACGACCTCGCCGTTCACCGCGATCTCCAGCGTCAGGTCGAGCCCCCACGGCTCCCGCCTGCGCAGGTAGTCCAGCGGCTCCGGCTCCTGCGCCGCGCCCGGGACACGGGCCTCGGACAGCGCCGCGAGCGGGGTGACCCACGGGGAGATCGAGGTGGCGAAGGACTTGCCGAGGAAGGGGCCGAGCGGGATGTACTCCCACGCCTGGATATCCCTGGCGCTCCAGTCGTTGACGAGCGTCACGCCGAACACGTGGTCCTCGAACCGCCCGGCCCGATCGCCCAGGGCGGTCGGCGCGCCGACCACGAAGCCCAGCTCCGCCTCGATGTCCAGCTTCGCCGACGGCCCGAAGAGCCCGGCGCCGCGCTGCCCCGACGGCCTGACGACCGGGGTGCCCGAGACGACGACGGTCCCGGCCCTGCCGTGGTAGCCGACGGGAAGCTGCCGCCAGTTCGGCTTCAGTGGCTCATCGTCGGGCCTGAACATCCGCCCGAGGTTGGAGGCGTGCTCCAGCGAGCAGTAGAAGTCGACGTAGTCGGCGACCTCGATGGGCAGGTGCAGCGTGACCTGCTCCAGCGGGACCAGGTGCGCCTCGACGGTGCCCATGTCGGTGCGCAGCTTGTTCTGGATCACCGCCCGGGTGTCCCGCCACGCGGTCGCGCCCCTGGCCATGAAGGCGTTGAGGGAACCGGTCGCGAACACCTCGTCGTGCAGGGCTCCGGCGAGGTCGACGATGTGCTCGCCGTACCGCACGCCGACACGCGGGGTCTCCCCCTCGTGCCGGGAGAAAACCCCGTAGGGCAGGTGCTCGAGGCCCCAGGACATCACACGTTCTCCTCTGTGCCGACGGTGCCTGTGCTTGCGGTGCTTGTGCTGCCGACCCTGACGCGCGAGTCGTCGCCGCTCTGTCCCTCCGCGATGAGGCCCAGGGCGAGCAGGTCCTCGATCGGGGTGCTGGTGCTGCACGAGCCGTAGGAGACCAGCAGTTCCCTGGCGCGTACGGCGACGCCCTCCGGCACCCCGCGGGCCAGCCTGACCAGCTCGCCCACGTCGGTCGAGCCCAGCACGGGCACCGGATCCTCGCCCCGTACGGCGGCGCAGACCGCCAGGACCAGGTTGAGGAAGCCGTGCCGGTCGACGCCAAGCACCGGGTCGAAGTGGCGAACCGCGTTGTGCAGCCCGGCCGTGGCCTTGAAGGGGATGCCCCGCTCAACGCAGTAGGAGATGAAGGCGCCCAGCTCCTGGGCGGAGGGGAAGGCCGCCGCGACCGTTCCACCGCACCTGACCTTGAGCCCGACCCCCTGCGGCAGGTCGACGGGCAGCTGGGCCGCGGTGACCTCGACGAACTGGCGGGCCGGAAGGCCGCCGAGGTCGACGGCCGCGCCGCCGGGCACCTCGACCAGCTCGACGTCGAGGTCGTCGAGCGGGGGCAGCTCGGGGGTGTCGAGGATGAGCCCGAGCCGGACGGGGTGGTCCAGGTGGGCGCGGAGGTCGGGCAGGCGGCTGGCCGCGACCAGGAAGCGGTGGGTCAGCACCGGGTCGTCCGCCGCCAGGTCGGCCCGGTGCCGTTTGAGGGCGTCGGCCATCGGCAGCGCGGTCGGCGGGAACAGCCCGGCGTCGTCGACCAGGGCGTGGAAGAGGCTCATCGGGCCCACGTCCAGGCGTAGGAGGGGTCCTCGACGGAGAGCCCGGTCGAACCCAGGTCGAGGGGGCGGAAGGTGTCGACCATCACGGCCAGCTCGCTCGTCTGGGTGTGGCCCTGCCGTACGGCCTCGATGACGGCTTCGACGGCGCCGGGCTGGGGGCCGTGCGTGAACCCGGCGGGGTGCAGCGAGATCGAGCCGATGTCGATGCCCGAGCCCTTGCGCGCGGTGTAGTCGCCGCCCGCGTAGAACATCAGCTCGTCCGAGTCGACGTTGTGGTGGTTGTAGGGGATCGGGATGGCGTCGGGGTGGAAGTCGAGCGGACGCGGGCAGAACGAGCAGATCACGAAGTTCGGGCCCTCGAAGGTCTGGTGCACCGGAGGCGGGGCGTGGGTGCGCTTCACGACGGGCTCGAAGTCGTTGATGTTGAACGCGTAGGGATACAGGCAGCCGTCCCAGCCGACCACGTCGAACGGGTGGTTGCGGTAGACCAGCCGGGTCAGGCCGCCACGCGTGCGGACCAGCACCGGCACCTCCTCACCCTCGGCGAGCATCGGCTCCTGCGGGGTGCGCAGGTCACGCTCGGAGTAGGGGGCGTGCTCCAGGAACTGCCCGTAGGAGGACAGGTAGCGCTTGGGCGGCCTTATGTGCCCGGAGGCCTCGATGACGAACGCCGTCACGCGGCCCTGGGGAACCCAGCGGTGGATCGTCCCGGTCGGGATGACGACGTAGTCGCCCTCCCCGGCCTCGATCGCGCCGTAGGTCGACTCGAACCTGACCCGCCCCGAGGCGATGTAGACGCACTCGTCGCCCATGGAGTTGCGGTACAGCTCGCTGGGGGTCTCGCTCGCGGCGTACGACATGCGGACATCGGCGTTGCCCGCCAGCAGGCCGCGTCCGGAGACCAGGTCGCCGCCGACCTGTAGGTCCTGGGTGCGGAAGTGCCGGGGGGAGAGCGGCAGGTTGGGGGTCAGCGCCGACGAGGCCGGGGCCTCGACCGCCTCCGCCTTGATGATCGCGGTGGGCAGGTGCCGGTGGTAGAGCAGCGAGGAGTCACTGGAGAACCCCTCCTCGCCCATCAGTTCCTCGGCGTACAGCCCGCCGTCGGGCCGCCGGAACTGCACGTGTCGCTTGCGGGGAATCTCACCCACGACGCGATAGTACGGCATCCGCTTCTCCCAGCTTGTCCGTTTATCGGACATTTTTGTCCTTTATACGTACAACCATCTGTCAGCGGGGAGGCGATGTCAAACACGGAACCGGATGGGGCGCCGGGTTTCGGCGCCCCCGGGCCTCCTGGTTCGCGACATCAACCGGCCCGCCCGGTACGGTGGGCCGGTTTCGTCAGGGATGTCAGGCGCAGGCGGTGCGCTGGAGCAGTGTGGAGAGGGCCTGTTGCGGGTTTCCCGTGTACGGCGTGGCCGCCAGGCTGACCTCGCGACGGCCGTCCTGCCGCTGGAACGCCGCGGTGAAGTAGCCGCCGATACCCCCGGCCTGGCCGTAGAAGGTGCCGCAGGGGGTCTGCAGGGTCGTCAGGCCCATCCCGTAGGTGGTGCCGGGCGAGGGCGTCTTCATCAACGCGAGCTCGGCGGGCGGGAGCAGCCCGCCGCCGAGCAGGGCGCGTAGGAAGCGGTTGAGGTCGGCGGTGGTTGAGACGATGCCGCCTGCCGCCCCGAGGATGGTGGGGCTGAGGGCGGTGATGTCGGTGACGACGCCGCCGACGAGGGCGTAGGAGTGCGGATGCGGCCCCGGGATCGAGGTGGTTTCGCCGGGTGCTGAGGTGCCGGTCAGCCCGGCCCGCCGGATGACGCGCTCGGTGACCTCGCGGGCGTACGGCCTGCCGGTCACGGCCTCCACGACCATGCCGAGCAGGACGTAGTTGGTGTTGGAGTAGGCGAAGCGGCCGCCTGGTGCGTCGAAGGTGCGCGGCAGGCGGTTGGCGAGGGCGACCAGCTCCCGGTCGTGCCAGGTCCGCGTGGGGTCGCGGACGACGCCGGAGGCGTCGAGCAGGCCGGGCAGGTAGTCGGGGACGCCGCTGGTGTGCCGCAGCAGGTGCTCCAGCGTGATGTCGTCGGCCCTGTCCACGACGCCGGGCAGCCACTTGCCCACCGGGTCGGTCAGTCGCAGCCTCCCCTCGGCGGACAGCTGCAGGATGACGGTCGCGGTGAAGAGCTTCGTGACGCTGGCGATCCTGAACCTGCCTCCAGCCGGTGCCGGGCGTGGCGTGCCGTACTCGGCCTTGCCCGCGGCCAGCCGGTAGGTACGGCCGGCGTCTCGCACCTCGGCGAGCGCGGCCACCGAACCGGCGGTGACCGTGTCCTCCAGGGCCTGGCGCAGCTCGGCGCGGAGGACGCCGGGTTGTTCGAGGGCGGCCGCTCCGCCCGGGAGAAGGCCGACGAGGGTGACGGCGGCGGCTGCGGATACGGCGATGTGCCGGAAAACGGGCATGGCTCTCCTAAGGAATCGGGCAGGGAAGATCAGCTGAGGAGCTGAGCAGGGGAAAGTCAGCTGAGGAGCTGAGCAGGGGAAGGTCAGCTGAGGAGTCGAGCAGGGGAAGGTCAGCTGAGGAGCCGAGTAGGGAAGATCAGCTGAGTAGGGGAGGTCAGCGCTCGCTGTCGAGGTAGGCCAGGACGGCGAGTACGCGGCGGTGGCCGCCCTCGTCGGGCGGCAGGCCAAGCTTGGCGAAGACGTTGCCGACGTGCTTGTGCACCGCGTTCTCAGTGATCACGAGCCGCCGGGCGATGGTGGCGTTGCCGTGGCCCTGCGCCATGAGAGCGAGCACCTCGCGCTCGCGGGCGGTGAGGGCGTCGACGAGGCGGTCACGGCCGGACATGAGCTGCTCGACGACGTCGGGGTCCATGACGGTGCCGCCGGCCGCGACCGAACGCAACGCCGTGACGAACTCGCTGACCCGGGCAACGCGGTCCTTGAGCAGGTAACCGACGGCGCCGCCGCCGTCGGCCAGCAGCTCACGGGCGTAGACGCGCTCGACGTACTGCGACAGCACGAGCACCGGCAGACCCGGCCGGGAGCGCCTGGCCTGGATCGCCGCGCGCACGCCCTCGTCGCGGAAGGCGGGCGGCAGCCGTACGTCCACGATGGTCACGTCGGGCCGGTGCCGCAGCACGGCGGCGACGAAGCCGGGGCCGTCGGTTGCCACCGCGGCGACCTCGATGCCTTTGCTCGCCAGCAGCAACTCGACCCCGGCCGACAGCAGGACGTTGTCCTCGGCGATCACGACGCGCACGGCAGCCTCACCACGATGCGGGTCGGCCCGTTGGGCGGCCCGGTCACGGAAACCGTGCCGTCCAGGGCGGCGGCCCGGCGGCGGATGCCGATGACCCCGGTGCCGCGCGTCTCGTCCACGCCGCCGACGCCGTCGTCGGCCACCTCGACCAGCAGGACGCCGCGCTCCCGGGCGAGCCGGACATCGGCCCGGCCTGCCCGGCTGTGCTTGGAGACGTTGGTGAGGGCTTCGGCCACGATGAAGTACGCCGCCGCCTCGATCGCGGCCGGCAGCGGGCCTCGTACGGAGTCGTCCAGGTGAACGGGCACGTCGCAGCGGGCCGCCAGGGCCGCGAGGGCGCCGCCGAGGCCGCGGTCGACCAGGACCGGCGGATACATGGTGCGGATCACCTCCCGTAGTTCCACCATCGCCTCCTGCGCACCCTCGTGCGCCTCCCTGAGCAACTGGGCGACCGGGTCGTTCTCGCCCAGCGCCTCCCTGGCCACGCCGAGCCGGATGGCGATGGCGACCAGCCGTGCCTGGGCTCCGTCGTGCAGGTCGCGCTCGATACGGCGCAGCTCGGCACCGTGGGCGTCGACGACGGCGGCGCGGCTCTCGCCCAGTTCCATGACACGCTCGGCGAGCCACTCTCGTTCCGTGGGTCCCGACAGACATCGGCGGGCGAGCGCGTGGGCGAGCGGCGGCCCCGCCCAACAGAGAAAGACCAGCCCGAGGGCGCCGTACCCGAGCGCGGAGCCCCAGCTGTCCACCGGCGCGAGCAGTACGACCGGCCGGTCCTCGGGGTACAGCCACCACACGGGAACCACCGCGACCCGGCCGGCCGCGATGAAGGTGGCGAACCCGGTGATCATCCCGGTGAGGGCGAACTCCAGGCTCCACGGCAGCAGCCGACCGTCCCGGGGGCCCGGATCGGGGAGGCAGAGAAGGGCGGCGGCTCGGCGCCGGTTCCAGCCGGTCCACCGGCGCAGCCTGGCCGTACCCCCGGGGAGCGCCGCCGCAGGCAGCAGGACAAGGGTCGCCAGACCGCACCCCAGGCCCGTCAGTAGGTAGCCGCAACTTCGTACGGCCCGCGTCAATCTCTCGCGCATGACAGTCAGTTTGCCTATCGGCCCAGCGTGCGGTCACTACAGTCTGCTCCACCACCGGCCCGGACATCACGCGCGGGTGCCGCTGGAGGACGCCCGCGTCCCTCCGGGCGCGCGAGGCGTCACGGCCGCACCATCTCCCCGGCGCGTGACCTGAGCCTGCTGTCAGCACGGCTGATGATTTCCCCACCCCAAGGTCGTAGGTTGGGGGGATGAGCACGCGGACCGCAGCGCAGCAGATCTCCTCGGCGACCGGTTACATGCTCCTGCGCCTCGGCGACCTCGCGCGCGAGCGCATCGAGCGCGAGTTGCGGCGATGGGAGATCTCCGGCAAGGAGCTGCGGGTGCTCGGCTACGCGCACGAGCGGGAGCTGGCGCAGCGCGACCTGTGCGAGCTGTGCGGCATGGACCGCACGACGATGGTGTCCGTGGTCGACAAGCTGGAGAGGCTGGGCTATGCCAGCCGGGCGCGCAGCGACGTGGACCGGCGTAAGCACCTCGTCGTGCTGACCGGCCGTGGCAGGCAGGTCGTCGAGGAGGCGCTGGCGCACATGGCGGAGGTCGAGGCCGCTTTCCTCGCCACCCTCGACCCGGCGGAGCGGCGGCAGCTCAACGACATGATCGCCCGCCTCTACGTGGCGAACGACCCGGCCCGCTCCGCCTCCCCGTGACCCTTCATGGTTACCCGCTGTTTTGATATGACTACCCAGGGAAATTTCCCCTTATGGGGATACCTGGGGTAGTTGTGGCATGGCTGGTGAAGGTCGCTCCGGAGTTGAAGATCGACTGGGCCAGGATGCCCACCTACAACACGATCATGGCGGTCGCGGCGGGGGTCGGCCTGCTCCTGGTGGTCGGGCTCGGCCGCGAGCTGCTGCGCGGGAGGGTCCCCGACCACTTCGAGGGCTGGGCGCTGGCGTTCGGGGTGCTCGGCCTGATCCTGACCTTGACCGGCCTGCACATGACGCTCACCTGGCCGCTCGCCGGGCAGGGCTTCCCGTTCGACAACATCGTTTTCGGCGAGCCGTCATTGGCCTTCGGGGTGTTGATGCTCGCCGCGGCCCTGTACCTGTGGCGCAAGGGCGTCCTGCTGGCCGCCGCCCTTGACCGCCCCGGCCTGCTCGCCCGTACGGCGGGCCCCATCTCGCTGTTCGTGTTCGGCATGGGGCTGGCGTGCTTCGGCATCGCCGCCGCGGGGTGGACCTACACCCTGTTCGCCGCGCCACCCCAGGAGCCCATCTCCGGAGCCTTCGCGGACCTGCCGCTGCTTGAGGCGACGTTCATCTCCGGCCTCTACGTCCTGGTCGGCCTCGGTGCGGTGTTGTTCCCTTTCGCCCTGCGTGCCGGAGGTGGCGGGCTCGCGACCACCGTCGGGGTGTGCTGGGGGCTGGCCGGACTCGCGTTCACCCTGTTCGGCGCGTTGAACTACTTCACCCACATCGGCCTGATCATCAACACCATGTAGGCCCCGCGGGTGGATGCCCGCCGCTCCTCGGGAGGGCGTCGCCCGAGACGCGGCGAGACCCGGCACCGGGCCCTGCCGCGAGAGACCCGCCGTCCGGGGGCGGAACGGTCTGACAGCGGGGCAGGGCGGTGCGGTGACGGGGTGGCGGGACGGTCGGACGACGGAAGGGCGGCATGGGCCCCGAGGTCCGGCCGGGGTGTCAGGGCTTGCGGGCGACGCCGCAGAACTCGTCCACCTCGCGGTCGCTGCCGAGGACGACGGGGTGGGGCCGCCAGCGTGGGCACGAGACCACGCCGGGCTCGATCAGCTCCAGGCCGTCGAAGAACAGGGCGATCTCCTCGGGAGCGCGCAGGATGTACGGGGTTGACCCCTCCCTGTTCCAGATGGCGATCGCCTCCTCGAACTCCGGGCCCTTGATGACGTTGGTGCCGTCGGCGACCACCAGGTAGCTGCCGGAGGGCAGCGCGTCCAGCAGCCGCTTCACGATGGCCCGCGCCTCGTCGATCTCCGTGACGTGACCCAGGATGTTCATCAGCATGAGCGCGACAGGGCGGGAGAAGTCCAGGGTGGCTCTGGCGGCCTGCAGGATCCTGTCGGGGTCTCGCAGGTCGGAGTCGATGTACTCGGTGGCACCCTCGGGGGTGCTGACCAGCAGGGCGCGGGCGTGCGCCAGCACCAGCGGGTCGTTGTCCACGTAGACGATGTGGGACTCGGGGGCCACGCGCTGGGCGACCTCGTGGGTGTTGTCGACGCTCGGCAGGCCGGTGCCGATGTCGAGGAACTGCCGGATGCCCGCCTCGCCCGCCAGATATCGGACGGCACGGGCGAGGAACCCGCGCGAAGATCTCGCGATATCGGCTATATCGGGAAATATCGCACTAAACTGGTCGCCGATCTCGCGGTCGATGGTGTAGTTGTCCTTGCCGCCCAGCCAGTAGTTCCAGATTCGCGCTGAATGGGCCACACTGCTGTCGATTCCCCTCGGCGGTTCCTGACCGGAGGAGGAAGGGGGCGGGGCATCGGCCACGGGGAGCTCTTTCTTTGGCGCCGGAAGCGAACGAAGACCTTTATATCGCTATCTCACCGGTTCATCCCTTTTGGGAGAGCTGATTCATCGCTCAATTTCATATTTCATGGAACGGGCGGTACGTCGTAACCGAGGCGTCAGGCCAGAGAGCGGGCCAGCTCAGCCGCGGAGGCGGCCACCCTGGGGCCGACGATCTCGGGATCCAGCGGGGTGAAGGCGACCACCCCCACCGACGCCTCCAGCCAGGGAAGGCCGGGCACGGGGGCGGCTATGCCCCGGGCACCCTCCTGGAGCTGTCCTTCGGTGACCACGTAGCCCGTACGGCCCTCGCGCAGGGCGAGAACGGCCAGTCCGGCGGCACCTCTGGCCAGAGGATGGCGGGAGCCCTCACGATAGGCGACATGCATGTCCGTCCATGAGGGCTCGACCACCGCGACCGCCAGTCCGTCGTCCCCCTCGGCCACCGTGAGGTGCGCGGTCGCCCCGACCTCCTCCGCGAGCCTGCGCAGAGCCGGCAGGGCGCCCTGGCGGAGCAGCGGCTGGACGGCCCGGGCCAGGACCAGGACGCCGAAACCCAGATGCACGCGGCCTTCGCCGTCCCGCCTGACGAAACCCTCGCTCTGCAGGGTGGTGAGCAGGCGGTAGACGGCGGGACGGCTCAGCCCCAGCTCGGCGGCCAGCTCGGTCGGGGTCCGGCCGCGGCGGCCGTCGGCGAGCAGGCGGAGCAGGCGGAGGCCGCGTTCCAAGGTCTGCGAGGATTCGGCGGGCATCAGAGCACCTGCTGGGCTGGGAACATGTCCCTGATTATCCGTGGCGCGGGTCGCCGCGCCCATGGGGGGCGGCACGCGGTACGGAGAGAGCGAAACCCTCACGCCCGAGAGAGCCCCGGGGAGCCTGGTGGAAGGTTCCGGGAGACCGGCGAAGGTTCCGGAGATCCGTGGGAGTTCCGGGAGAGCGGGGGCCGCTGGGAGACCGGCGGAAGGTTCCGGGAGACCGCGGGAGTTCCGGGAGGTCGGCGGAAGGTCCAGGGGAGACCGGCGGAAGGTTCTGAGATGAGTGGATCGCGGAGCTGACCTCCCGATATGGCTTTTCGGTATGTCCTGCCTGAGCTGAATATGACATGGCGGGAATCTGACGTTTTTCTGACTGGGGCTGTTGAGGGGACGATGATCTGTATAGGGTGCAGACGATCGTTTTGATCGGCTTACCGGGGAGTTCAGGACATGCGACTCAACCTGCGACGGACTCTCGCCGTCGGCGCCATCCTCGCGGTCGTCGGCGCGGTGACGCCCGCGGCCGCCGCCTTCTCGCAGGACGACGATCGCAGCTGCAACGACCTGATGGGCGCAGACGCCCCGGCGTTCATCGTGTGCCGATGGCTGGCCAAGCCCGACGAGGCCTACGACATCGCGAAGTTCTGGGGGGCGAACGACGGGGCCAACCTCAAGGCCGCGACCCCTTCGGACGGCCAGTTCATCGACTGCTCCGCCCCGGGGAGCTCCTGCCCCACGCTGGAGGGTGACGGCATCGGAGGCGACGAGAACACCCCGATTCCCGAGGGTTCGGGGGACGGCGGAACACCCGAGTGCGACGCCACTCAGGAGTGCGCGGTCGGCGGTTACGAGGAGGGCGGCGACGGCACGGAGAGCGCGCCCGAGCAGGGCACCGCGAAGTCGGTCACGCAGACCCCCGCCCCGGCCACGCAGACCCCCGCCCCGGCCACGCAGGGCACCGCCGCCACCCAGGTCGTTGCCCCGACCTCGCAGGAGGTCGCCCAGGCCGCGCAGAGCCCCGTCGGCCAGGTGATCACCACCGCGAAGACCACCGGCCTCCGGGTCTGGATCGACACCGAGCTGGCCGACGACTGGAAGGCGGGAGCGGCGACCTTCGCCTCGGCCGTCAAGCGGATCGCCGTGCTGGCCGCCCGTCCCGAGGTGGCCGGAATCCGGTTCACGTCCCAGCTGGGCTACAACGCGACGTTCAAGACCGACGACGAGGTCCTGGCCTTCGTCACGGCGGCGTCGTCCGCGCTGCGCCAGGCCGCGCCCGGCAAGCGCCTCGGCATCCACACGGTCGTTCCCGAGCTGGCCTGCGGCGCGAACGACGCCTGCAAGACCGAGATGCGCAAGCGCTACCCGCTGCTGGCCCCGGAGAGGGTCGAGTCGCACCTGATCGCCGGTCGTGTCGACCAGATCTCCCTTGACAGCGGCCTGCTGAACGGCGGCTACGACACCTGGAAGATCAACGCCGAGGAGGCCCAGCGCAACCAGTGGATCCAGGTCCGCGCCCGCGCCTGGGACGTCCTGGCGCAGGTCACCGCGGAGGAGACCGGCCTCGTCGGGCAGCCGACCGCCGAGCAGATCGCGACCAGGGTTTCCAAGCCGGTCCTGGACGGCTCCGCCCAGCAGGTGAACGTCTGGACCCGGGTCCAGGACGCGAAGGGAACGGTCACCCGGCTGACCGCCTGGGACGAGCTGAAGAAGCTCGCCCCGATCCAGCGCCGCATGGCCGCCGTCTACGCCCCGGCGACCCCCGAGGTGGACGTGGCCTCCGACCTCAAGAAGCTCTCCGAGGTCTTCGGGCAGGTCTACCTCACCATCGCCTGAAAACCCGTGACCCATGGCGGGCCCGAGCCAACCACCCGGCTCAGGCCCGCCACCCGTAGCCGAAGGTGACGACCGACGGGGTGTGGAGGCCACCAGGCCCCACACCCCGTCGTCACATCACGCGACAACGAGCCCCTCCCCGCCGCGTGTTTTCGCCACATGTGCGTGTTTCACCGTGTGGCGAAGGGACGGTGATCACGCGCTTCTCCTTCGTCGCGTTCGGGGTTGTCACCGGCGCCGGTACGGCGAGCCGAGACACCGAGCTGGTCGGCGCCGATGGGCGGCGCGTGTCCCGACGAGCGTTCCCGGGTCATGGAGTCGGGCGCCAGGAGCTGCCCGCCCCCTTCTCCGCCTCGAACGCGGGCCTGGCCGTCACCGTGTCGTAGACGATGTGCAACGCCTCGATGCGCCTGTCGTCCGCGAGCTCCAGAACGTCGACGCACTCGAAGTTCGCGGGCTGTCCCGAGGGCAGGGTCCAGTCGAAGCGGAACCAGATGGTGATCAGTGGGTTTCCGCCGGTGGTCCTGCCCTCGGTCACGCCGAGCAGGTGAAGCCTGGCGCGGCCGGTGTCCGCGAACAGCGCGGGATAGAACTCGGCCGCGGGCATGGGGCCGTACAGCGGGGAGTGGACGATCCCGCCCTCTCGGTACAGGCCGAGCACGGCCTCCAGGTCGCCCCGCTCGAGGCCGTCGAGATAGGCGGTCGCGAGCTGTTCGGGCGTCATGCTTTCTCCGGTTCCGCGAGCTGTTCGAGCGCAGTGAGGTCGATCTCCATCGCGCTGGTCCCCGGCGGCAGGCCCAGCGCTCTGATCGTTTCGGAGCACAGCTCCCCGGCGTGGCCGAGCACGGTCGGGCCGGCGAGCAGCTCGACACAGCGCCCCGGCAGCCACGGAGGATGTCCGGCGGCGCGCGTGGTCAGCCCCGTCCCCGCGATGCCCGCCGCGGTGCGCGCCGTGTCGACGATCTCGGTCCACCCTGACTCACCGGCCAGTACGGCGGCCAGATGGTGCGGCTGCGCGGGGATGGCGGCCCGCAGGGCACGGAGCTGCCCATCGGTGGGAGGACGGTCGGCGGGCAGGCACGGTGGCGGGTTCGCGCGGAACGGGGAGGTGAACGCCGTGCCCTGCTCGAACAGCCCCGCGTACGGCCGACCGCGATCCACGTCATGGCGCAGCGCGGCCAGCAGGCCGGGCAGGAGCGTGGTACGCAGCGCGGGCTCCCCGGGGCTGATCGGGTTGACGAGGGTGAGGGTTTCGCGGCGCGGGTCATCGGCGGCCAGGCCGAAGGCGTCCCACGCGGCTCCGCCGACGAAGGGGAAGGTGGGCGTCTCGACGTATCCGGCGGAGGCCAGCGCCCGTCCGACCAGGCGCCGGATGCTCTGCGACCAGGTCAGCCCGAGACCGGGCCACGCACGGGAGGAGACCGGTGGCTCAGCCGTCCCGAGTGCCAGGCGCACGCCGCCGTCGACGATGTCCCGCATGTCCTCAAGGCCGTGCCTGAGCATCAGCGTGCGCTCGACCCCCATGCCGAAGGCGAACGCGCTGTACTCGGCCGGGTCGATGCCGCACGTGGCGAGCACCCTCGGGTGAACCATCCCGCAGCCGCCCCACTCGATCCATCCCTCGCCACCACAGGTACGGCACGGGCCCGCCGAGCCACGTCCCGGGGCGCCGCGACAGACGACGCACGCCACGTCCACCTCGGCGGACGGCTCGGTGTACGCGAACCAGTGGGGACGCAGCCGAGTCACGACGCCGTGGCCGAACACCGAGGAGGCGAAGTAGTCGAGGGTGCTCCTGAGGTCGGCCATGGTCAGGTCCCGGTCGACGGCCAGCCCTTCGACCTGGCTGAAGACCGGGCTGTGGGTGGCGTCGACCGGGTCGGGGCGGAAGACACGCCCCGTGCAGACCATCCGGATCGGCGGTGAGGCACCGAGCATCTCCCGGATCTGCACCGGCGAGGTGTGCGCCCGCAGCACCAGGCCTGACCTGCGCCCGGGGCCCGAGGGGTCCGCGACGAAGAAGGTGTGGTCCAGGGCCCGGGCGAAGTGCCCCTCGCCCATGTTGAGGGCGTCGAAGTTGAACCACTCGGCTTCGACCTCGGGTCCCTCCGCGATCCGGTAGCCCAGGTCGACGAAGATGTCGGCGATCCGGTCGGCCATGACGACCACAGGATGCCTGGTCCCACGAGGCTCGCACGACGTCCCACCGAGTCCGTACGGTGCCCCGCGAGGTTCGTGCCGCCCGTAGTCCTCCACAGGGCCTTCGTGGATTACGGGATCTCCAAGATCTTCCAGCTCTTCGGGCTTTCCTGACGCTCCACAGAATCTGCGACCTTCAGGACCTTCGGGGCACTCGGGATCTCCAGCGACCTTCCTCACCGTTCATGCCCCATCGTCCAGGCGGCGACGCGCTCGTGGACCAGATCCATCTGGTCCCACGCCCGCCTGCAGGTCTCCATGAGCCGGGGGAACGCCGAGGCGGGCAGGCTTCGGAGGTAGGCCCTGCCGATGCTCCTGTGGTCCTCGTCCGCCTGGGCGTGCAGGTTGAAATAGCCCCCCTTCGACGCCTTGTCCTGAAAGACCTCCGAGGTGGCGAGGCCGAACGCGTGACCGCTCGACTCGACGACCATGTGCACGAGCACGATCTTCTGAGCCTCGTCGAGCTGGTGCATCTGGGCGACGAACCAGTTTCCCGCCGCCTCCAGGACGGTGTCGTAGGCGTCGGTTCCCGCGTCGTGGTGTTCGAGTAGCAGGCGGTCGTGGCCGAGCTCCTCGCGCAGGTGCTCGCCGTACTCCGCCCGCAGGCGCATGTCCGTGCAGGCGGCCTGGCGGGCGTGGAGCATCCGCTGAAAGTAGACGGACCACACGTAGAGGGCGGCGAAGAACCGGGCGCGCAGCGCGGGCTCACGCTGCAGCCTGCCGGTGCCGAAAAGGGCGAACAGCGCGTTTCGGGTGTGCCGTTCGAGCAGCGACTCGTTCAGCCGCTCCAGCTCGGCCAGCGCGGCCCCCGCGTCGCCGAAGCTCGCCCTCGGCACCAGCTCGTGCTCGTAGAGCCCGGCCCCCTCGAACTGCACGGACAGGCCGTGGAACTCCTCGCCGGGGCGGGTGCGGAAACCGTGGTCGCTCTCCGGCGGCACGCACACCACGTCGCCCTCGGACAGTTCGCGTTCACATGTGCCGAGCAGCAGCACGGAGCCGCTGCAGACCAGGATCATCGACTTGGTCGGATGCCGGTGGACGGCCAGGGTCTCCCCATCACGCAGCCGTACCCAGGCGAACGAGGGGCGGCCCGCCTCCGGCAGGAATTCGGCGAGGGCGCCGTTGCGGCGGAAGTCCCGTTGCTGGCCGAGTTGGTGGATCTTGCCGTCCACTCTGACCGAGGTGACGGCTCGGATGTCGTCGCGAGCGACGGTTGTCACGGACGGCGCCGTGGTCGTCTCTGCGCTCATGTCTGGCGTCCCTTCCCCTGGGACCGCGGTGACCACGCTGTCTGCGGTGCCTGTGCCGTTCGTGCTGTCCGGAGTGCCCACGCCGCCCGTGTCTTCGCGCCCGTCGCGGGCTCCACACCCGCTCCCGCGCCTGCTCCTGTACTCGCTCCCGTGCCCGTCTCCCGCGTGACTCCGGGACTGTGCGCGGTCCCGGCCGTCCGCGTCGTTCCTGGAGTCTGTGCCGTCTCCGGTGCCGTTTCCGGCGCTGTTTCAGGTGCTGTTCCCGGTCCTGTTTCCGGTCCTGTTTCCGGGGTCGTTTTCGGGGCCTGGGCCGCTCTTGGGGCCGCCTTCAGCGCGGCGATCAGCCTGGAGTTGGCCGACGGCCGCCCGACGGAGATGCGCACGTGTCCCGGCCAGCCCATCGGCTCGGGCATCGTGTCGAAACCGGCCCGTCGTAGCTCGGCGGCGAGGTCGGGGTCCCCCTCGATCGTGACGAAGCCCGCCTCGGCGAAGACGCGCCCCACTCGCGGGCACCCGGCGAGCTCGGCCGCGAAACGATCGCGTTCCCCCGCGAAGGCCTCGATCTGCCCGCGTAGCATCGCGAGCTGCGACAGCTCGGTCATGGCCTGCGCCGTCACCGGTCCCGGCAGGGCGAACGGAAGCCGCGCCTTGCGCAGCGCGAGGAGCAACTCGGGATGCGCGAGCACCGCGCCCAGGCGCAGGGCGGCCATGCCGAGCGCCTTGGACATCGACCGCACGACCACGAGATTGGGACGGTCCGGGATCAGGTGCCGGTAGGACGGGCGTCCCGAGCACTCGACGTACGCCTCGTCGATCACCACCAGGCCGCGGAAGGAGTCCAGGAGCAGCAGGACGTCCTCCGGGGCGAGACAGGTGCCGGTCGGGTTTCCCGGGTCGCACAGGATGACGCCCTTGACCGGGAGCGCCGCGAGCCGTCCGACGTCGAGCCGGTCGAGGTTCTCGCCCAGCAGTGGGACGGGGTGGCGGGCGATCCGGTACACCGCGGCGAGCTCGTCGAAGATCGCGAAACTGGGGGGCGTCACGGCCACCGCGTCCGAGCCGGGTTCGAAGAACGTCCGGAAGATCAGGTCGAGCCCGTCGGCCGCGCCTCTCGTGATCAGGATGCTGTCCGCTCCCCAGTGCCATTCCGGGCCGCCGGGGGCGGGCGCGATCTCGACGGCGTCCAGTGCGCGGGCGTACGCGGCGACCAGGTCGCCGTTCCTGTTGTCCGGGTAATGGCGGTGCGGTCCGCCGAAGGGATTCTCGTTGTCCCTCAGGTTGATCAGGTCGTGACGTCCCGGACGGGAGTCGAAGGGGAACGCCGATCGCATCGACCGGATCACTTCACGTGCGAGACCTCCGGCCATGTCTCACCTCCCGCGGAGAAAGCCGGATGGAGGACCCCGGAGACCGACCGGTCGTGTGCCTGGTGTCTCCGGCTGGCTCCGCGCTGTCGCGGTGAGTCGGCGGGAGGTCGGGCGAGGGGAACGACCGATCCGCTGCGCGGGATCCGGGTCAGCTCGTGCTGGGAGCCGCCAGCAGGCGCTGAGCTGGGATGTCCGTTCTCTGGCTGCCGTAGAAGTCCTTGATGCTGGCCACCCAGGCACGGGTGGTGACCCTGCCCGCGCCATGAGGGTCGAGCCCCTCGAACAGGGCGTCTATGCGCGTGGGATGGAAGCCCGCGGCCTGCAGACAGGCGACAAAATGGACATATTCAATGAACCCGTCGTCGTCGACGTCGGCCAGAGCGGCGAGTGACTCCGCGTACTCCCGGATGACGTCGTCGAAATGCTCGGGTCCGGCGACGTGGGCGATGTATTCGTGGAGGCCGACCCTGCCGCCGTCGCCGGTTTCTCCACTGCCCCTGAGGCCCCGCCAGTATCGGCGGTGCCCTTCGAGGACCGCCACGGCCTTCGGGGAGCCCGCAGGTTCGGCGACCGCCTCGATGATCCTGCTCGCCAGGCGCTCGAAGTCGTCCGCCTCCAGATATCCGTTCGCGTCCGTGTCGAGCATGGCGAACCGGAGCCTGACGCGTTCCAGCGGTGCGGTGGTCATGTGCCACCTCGGTCGTGAAGGGGTGGCGTGGCTGCGTGATGCATCGAACCCTTACCTCTCCGTTACAATATGAATCTCATTGGCTACTTTAAGTTATTAGGTCGTGAATGGAGAGTCAATAGCTCTCCCGGGCAGGCGTGAATGCTTTGCCATATCGCTTGATTGGTGCAGGGATTTACTTATTTAAATCCATGCAAATATGTGTGAATCCGTTTTAAATGGCAAATATCCACATTTTGTGGGGGCGGTGTCCGGGGCGTGCCGAGAGACCCGCGGGCACCGGGTTCACGCGGGGAGAGTCGGGTTCACACGGGGTGAGGAGGCCACGATGGAAGGCCCGGGGCGGAAGGAGCCCGGGCAGGGGGAAGAGCCGGGGCGGAAAGCCTCCGGTCGGAAGGTCTCAGGACGAGAGCCTCGGGTGGGGAGGGCCTCGGGCCGGGGACCGCTGGGGCCCTCGGCCCTCCCGCGCGGTCACCGGCCCGGGAACCTAGTGAAGATATCCGGCGAACTCCTCCAGGGAGATGAGGCCGTCGCCGTCCAGGTCGATCCTGGCCATGGCCTCGGCCGCGGCCTCCGGGGTGATCGGCTGGCCGAGCACCTCCATGAGGCGCGTCAGCTCGGTGACCGAGATCAGGCCGTCGCCGTCGACGTCGAGGATTTTGAAAGTCGTCGCGTAGTCGTCCGCCACGGGTACATCCGCCTTCCGGCAGCAGGGGAAATCAGAACGCAAGCACATTAGCGGCCCATCCCCTCCCCGAGGGAAGCCCCGTCAAACCCCGGGGAGAGCCCGGCCTGACCCCGAGGGGAGTGCGTCTCCTTCCCCGGGGAGGCCGGGCCGGTTCCCCGCAGGATCACCGCAGGATCACCGCAGGTCAGACCACGGCTCCCGACCCGTCCCTGGTCCTGTGCGCCCGCGTGTGAGGGGGGCGCGGCGGCGGCGCCGTACCGCGCCTCTCGAACTCGATCGCCAGCGGCGCCGCGACCAGTGCCGAGGACAGGGTGCCCACGACGATGCCGATCAACAGCGCGATCGCGAAGTCGGTCAGTGAGTCGCCGCCGAGTACGGCCAGCGCGCCCAGGATGAACAGCGCGCCGAGGCCCGTGTTCACCGTACGGGGCACGGTCTGCAGGATCGCGGTGTTGACCACCTCGGCGAACGGCGCCTTGCGGCGCGTCCCCCACAGCTCGCGGATCCGGTCGAAGACCACGACCTTGTCATTGACCGAGTAGCCGATCACGGTGAGCATCGAGGCCAGGAAGACCCCGTCGACCGTCTTGCCCAGCCACGCGAACGTGCCGACCACGATCGCCGCGTCCGCGACCAGGGCGAGCACCGCCGCGAGGCCGAACGTCCAGCGGAAGCGGAAGGCCAGATAGGCGAGCTGTGCGGCGAGTGCGACGCCCAGCGCGATCAGCGCGTTCCTGCGCAGCTCGTCGCCCAGGCTCGGGCCGACCAGCTCGTCGCGCTCCTTGGCGACCTGGCCGCCCTTACTCTCCAGCGCGGCCTCGATCCTCGCCTCCTCCGCCGCGCCGATCCGCCCGGCCCGCACGGAAACGCCCGCGTCCGACGACTGCACGACGGCGTTCGGGAACCCGGCGTCGGAGACCAGCTCACGCGCGGCGTCCGCGGTGAGGGGAACACTCGTCGAGTACTCCATCAGCCTGCCGCCGGTGAACTCGACCCCGAACTCGACCCCCCTGACCGCGACCCCGGCGACGGCCGCCGCGACCAGCGCACCGGTGACCACGAGGTACGGCACTCGCCGCCGCATCAGCCGGGGGCCGCGCGCGGTCAGCCACCTGCGGACCCGCCCGATGTCGGACAGCCCGGTGAGCCGGGGCCGCCGGGCGACCGGGGGCAGGTTCACCGCCCACTGGGCCAGGACCCGGGTGACGACCATCGCGGTGAACAGCGAGGCGACGACCCCGATGGCCAGGGTGACCCCGAAGCCCCGCACCGGTCCCGAAGACAGGAAGAACAGCAGGCCCGCGGCGAGCAGCGTGGTGATGTTGGAGTCGGCCACCGCACTCCACGCGTTGCGGAAGCCCTTCTCCAGCGCGGGCCGCAGGCGCGCTCCCGCGGCGTACTCCTCCCTGGCGCGTTCGAAGACGAGCACGTTCGCATCGACGGCCATGCCGATCGCGAGGACGAAGCCCGCCAGTCCGGGCAGGGTGAGGGTGGCGCCGAGCGCGACCAGCGCCGCGTACGAGATCAGCGCGTAGCAGAGCAGGGCGACGGCGGCGAGCATCCCCGCGAGGCGGTAGGTGATCACGATGAACAGCGCGGTGAGCACAACGCCGATGACGGCGGCCTGCGCGCTGGCCGTGATGGCCGTCGCGCCGAGCGTCGGGCCGACGGTCCGCTGCTCGACGATCTCGACGGGCACGGGCAGCGAGCCGCCCTTGATCAGCGCGGCCAGGTTCTGGGCCTCCTCGACGGTGAAGGAGCCGGTGATCTGGGTCGAACTGCCCGGCAGCCCGACCCCGCAGGCCACGCCCTCGTTCACCTGCGGCGAGATGAGGACCTTCCCGTCGAGCACGATGGCGACCCTGCGCCTGGGGTCGCCCGCCGGGTTGCAGGCGGCCTCGCCGGTCAGCTTCGCCCACGCCTCGCGGCCCTTGTCGCGCAGGTCCAGGGTGACGAACCAGCCGCCGCCCCGCTGCGGGTCCGTTCCCGCCTCCGCGCCGCTGACGCCGTCCCCGGTGAGCCTGGCGGGACCGATGAGCAGCTTGGCGCCGTCCTCGTCGGGGATGACGCGCTGTCCGTCTCCGGCCTTGGTCCCCTCTCCGGCCAGGCCCTCGACGGGATGGAAGGTGAGCTGCGCGGTCTTGCCGATGACCTCGGCGGCCCTTGCCGGGTCCTGCACCCCGGGCAGTTCCACGATGATGCGCCGCTCGCCGGAGCGGGCCAGCGGAGCGTCCGCGACGCCCAGCGCGTCGGCCCTGCGGCGCAGCACCTCAAGGGTGCGGTCCGTGGCCTCCGCGTCGGCCTTCGCGGTGGGGGAGTCCTTTGTCTCCAGCACGATCTGGGTACCGCCGCGCAGGTCGAGACCCAGGCGCGGCGTCATGGTCAACGCGATGAGAAGTGAGATGGCGATGACGGCGAGCGCCGTCACCGCGCGCACCACGGGGGCACGCGACATGGAAGCCTCCACAGGCTGGGGAGAGTTTTCGGGCACGGCGAAGCTCCCGGAGGTGGTTCCGGGGCGGATCAGACGCCTGTGGAGGGTGGGGCTCTGGCCGGACCGGCCTGTGGGGCGGAAGGCGGGTGAGGGTCCTCGCCCGCGGGACGGGAGCGGAGGCCGGTCGCGGGAAGGCGGTGCGCGAAGCCGTCCTGAGGGGGCGCGACCGGGTGGCCGCCACCTCCGCCGGCCGCGCTGAGGGCCGTGGCGAGGGCCGCCACGGGGTCGTGCGGGTGTTCGCCCGCGGACGTCCGCCGGGAAAGGGGATGCCGCTCGGTGGCGGTCGCGGCGAAGGCCGCGTGCCGTACGAGGGAGGTGGCACCGGAGCCGGTTCCCGTAACACCGGCCGTGCTTCCGGCCACGAGCAGCGGGAACAGCAGGGCCAGCAGCCAGCCGAAGGGCGCGCCGCGCCTGAGCTGCCGCATGGTCCCCTCCCGTGTCGCCTCCACCGTAGCCGTCCTGGTCTCGATCCGGTGGCCGATCCCCAGGGGGGTTTATCAATTTATATCCCCATAAAGCATTCCGGCTCGGGTAGTGCGGCCGCATGCGACTGACCTACACGGCTGATCTGTGGTGGAAGAACGCCGTCGTCTACTGCCTGGACGTCGAGACCTACAAGGACGGAAACGGTGACGGAGTCGGCGACTTCAGGGGGCTCACCCAGCAGGTCGACCATCTCGACCGTCTCGGGGTGACCTGTATCTGGCTGATGCCGTTCTTCCCCACCCCCGGTCGCGACGACGGCTACGACATCACCGACTTCTACTCGGTCGATCCTCGCCTGGGCACCCTCGGGGACTTCGTGGAGTTCGTGCGGACGGCCAAGGACCGGGGCATACGGGTGATCGCCGACCTGGTGGTGAACCACACCTCCGACGAGCACCCCTGGTTCAAGGAGGCCAGGGCGGGGCGCGACGCGGCCAAGCGCGACTGGTACGTGTGGAAGGACGACCCCGACCCGGTCGACCCGGAGGCGATCGTCTTCCCCGACAAGGAGGACGGCGTCTGGGAGCTCGACAAGAAGAGCGGCCAGTACTACCTGCACAGCTTCTACCGTTTCCAGCCCGACCTGAACCTGGACAACCCCGAGGTCCGCGACGAGATCGCCCGTATCCTCGGCTTCTGGATGCAGCTCGGCCTGTCCGGGTTCAGGGTCGACGCGGTGCCGTTCCTGATCGAGGGGATCAGAGGTGACCCGCACTCCTACCTCGCCGACCTGCGCGCCTTCATGAACCGCCGCGACGGCGGCGCCATCCTGCTCGGCGAGGTCAATCTGCCCTACCCGGACCTGATGCGCTACTTCGGCGACGGCAACGGCGACGAGGTCACCATGTGCTTCGACTTCATCGGCATGCAGCGCTTCCACCTGTCGATGGCCCGTCAGAACCCGCAGGCCCTCGCCGACGCCCTGAGCCAGCGCCCGGCCCCGCCGAAGGACTGTCACTGGGCCACCTTCGTCCGCAACCACGACGAGCTGACCCTGGACAAGCTCACCGACGCCGAACGCCAGGAGGTCTTCGCCGCCTTCGGCCCGAAGAAGGACATGCAGGTCTTCGACCGCGGCCTGCGCCGCCGCCTGCCTCCGATGCTCGACGGCGACCTACGGCGGCTCAAGCTGGCCTACAGCGTGCTGTTCTCCCTGCCGGGGACCCCGGTGCTCTTCTACGGCGAGGAGATCGGCCTGGGGGAGAACCTGAAGGGCGAGGGCCGGATGGCGGTCAGGATCCCGATGCAGTGGACCCCCGACGGGGGCTTCTCACCCGTCGCCGCCAAGACCCCCGTCCCGTCCCCCACCGGGAAGTACGGCCCGCGTAACGTCAACGTCGACGCCCAGCGCCGCGACCCGGACTCGCTGCTCCGCTGGGTCACGATGCTCATCGAGCGCTACCGGGAGTCGCCCGAGCTGGCCTGGGGCGACTACGACGTCCTGGCCTCGGGGGACGAGGCCGTACTGGTCCACAGGGCGGACGCGGAGGGCGGGACCGTGGTCGCCGTCCACAACTTCGCCGACCGCGAGGCCGAGGTCGACTTCGTGCTGAAGGGTCTCGACGGCCGGCGGGTGCTGACCGACCTGCTGGTCGACGGCACGCTCGACCTGCCCGCCGACGGCCGGGTGAGGTTCACGCTTGAGCCGTACGGCACCCGCTGGTTGCGTTCCGCGGCCCCCGACCAGCCTCTGGAGGACGCCTCGGCGAAGGGAAGCTGACCCGGGCTCGCCCCTCCCGTGACCGGCGGCCGAGCGCGCGCCGCCGGGTGCGGCCTTCGCGGCCTGCCTGATCTCGCGCATCGCCTCCTCGACCGCTGCGGACTTCGGCCCGCAGCGCTGATGATGAGGCATAGCGATCACTACAGAAAGAAGAGGTCTGTCATGCCTGCCGTCTCCGTCTCCGGCATCCCCGTCACCTACGACGTCGCGGGCGCGGGGCCGCAGCTCGTGCTGGTCCACGGCACCGGCGGCGACGCGCGGACGAACTTCGGCCGCCTGGTCGGCCGCTTCGCCGACCGGCGCACCGTGATCACCCCGAACTACTCGGGCAGTGGCGGCACTCCGTTGCCCGCGGGCGAGCTGACCGTCGACCTGCTCGCCGACCAGGTCGCCGCGACCTTCGACGGCCCCGCCGACCTCGTCGGGTTCTCGCTCGGCGCGGTCGTGGCCGCCGCGGTCGCCGCCAAGCATCCCGGCCGCGTCCGCAGCCTCGTCCTCATCGCGGGCTGGGCCAACGGCGCCGACGACCCCAGGCTCAGGCTCGGCCTGTCCCTGTGGGCGAAGTCGCTCGGCGACAGGAACTTCGCCGGGCTCGGCGTGCTGCTGGCCTTCAGTCCGGCCTTCGTGCGGGAACTCGCCGACGACGGGCTCGCCCTGCTCCTCGCCTCTGAGCCCCCGCCGGGTACGGCCAGGCAGATCGCCCTCGACCTTGAGGTGGACATCCGCGACCGGCTCCCGCTGATCACCGCCCCGACCCTGGTCGTCGGCAACACCCAGGACCACCTCATCCCGGTCGAGCACGCGCGGGAGCTGCACCGCCTGATCCCCGGCAGCCGCTACGCCGAACTCGACAGCGGCCACATCGTCGTGCACGAGCGCCCCGCCGAGCTGACGGAGCTGATCAGGGAGTTCATCCTTCCCGAGATTCCCGGAGGCCGGGCCCGGGCTCGGTGAGGCCGGGGCCGGGGGAGCGCGGTCGGCGTGACCGTCCCGGGCCGGGTGCGGGGCCACTCGCGGAACCGCATATGCTTCGCATGGCCAAATTTATGGATTTAGTGGGACTTAAAGGGAGAAATTGACCGTGTACAAGGAGTTCGCTGTCGAGGCCGTGGTGTGGCTGATCCCCGTCGTCGTCCTGCTGGGCCTGGCTTTCATGATCACCGCCGGTTGATCGTCGCCGGTTGATCCGGCTACGGCGCCCGGAGCCGGGCCGCCGGGATCCGCACTCGCGGAGTCTTCCGGCGAGCCGTTCCCGGGCGCCGACGTCGGCGCCGCCCCCACCGGTAGGGCGCCGACCTGGGCGCTGGCCATTCCGATCATCGGCACGTTAGATTGCCCCATGTTCGGAAAAGCCCCCGAATGGCCGCTGGACTCGCCGACGACCCGGTCGGCCGGGACCGGACCTGCCGACGCTCACCCGGGTGCTGATCGGCCCGCCGGGGCGCGTGCTGCTCCCCGTCACCGCGCTCGCCGCCCTTCTCCTCCTGTACGGCGACAGCGTTCCCGGCGGCTACTTCATGACGTCGATCCTCGGCGTCCTGCTGGCTCTGGGAGTCGCCGTCGTCTGGACTCCCCGTTTCCTGGTCGGCCTGTTCCGCGCGGACGGCCGCCCCGGCCTGTACCGGCACTGGCCGCGCTGGGCGGTTGTGCCCCTCGCCGGGGTGGCGGTGGTCGCGCTCCTGTCGTTTCCTAGACATGCCGGGTGGTGCCGCCGCCGTGGGTATGCCAGGTCGCGGCTACCTGTTGCTGGCCATGACGTTGTCGTCGGTGGTGGTCACGGCTGAACTTCGTCAATCCGGCGTGAGCGGTCGGATCTTGTCGCCAGTCGCTGACCGGAAGACGATATTGCTGTGACCAGCGGGAGAACCTCGGATTGGCCAGAGACGGTCGGGCGCTTCGGAGCGGTCGGCGCCGTCGTCGCTGGCCTGTCCGGTTGTTGCGTCGGCCTAGTCGTGGGCCCCTTGGCCTATCCGCCCCACCGCTTGGTTTACGACGTTTGAACTAGGCGCGCCGAGCGCGGCTGTTGGCGCGATCGTGGGGGCAATCGCTGGTGCGATCACCGCGTATTCGCGGGCCCTCACCGTTAACCCGCGAACTCCACGCGGCATTTCCGGATGTATCCCGAAACATTGGTGATGCTCGGTACAGTCGTGCGGCCTGCGAACAGCGGTGCTGCAGCGGGTATCGGCTAGAGGCGTGTCGCGGTGCGGACGAGGTCGGCGACGGCTTTGGATCTGCTGTGTGGTGGCCAGGCGATGACGGTCGTGACTGCCGGTGCGTCCGGCACCGGCACGATGGCGTGGTCGTCGCGTAGCTGGTCTCGGAGCGACTCGGGTACGACGGCGCAGGCCAGTCCGAGCGCGATCAGTTGGAACAGTTGGGTATGGTCGCGCACCTGCGGGCCGGGGCCGTCCGGATGGCCGCCATCCCGTCCAGGCCAGCGCGGCAGGGGCAGATCCGTCTGGGTGTTGACCTCGACTAACGACAGATGCGCCCGGTTGGCGAGGGGATGACCCTTGGGCAGGACCACGACCTGCTGTTCGGTGTGCAGATCCTCTGTGTCGAATCCGGCTGTCGTGTCGTAAGGCCGGTGGAGCAGAGCAACGTCGGCACGCCCGGTGCGCAGCAGACTTTCCGGCTCGCCCGGCCCGCACAGCATTACCTCGACGGCCACGGCACCCGGTTCAGCGGCGTAGGCGTCCAGAAGCTTCGACAACAGTTCCCTGGACGCTCCGGCCTTGGTGGCCAGGACCACACCCGGCTGGTCGCCCGCGGCGCGGCGGGTGCGGCGCTCAGCGGCTTCGACCGCGTCGAGCGCGGTCCGGGCCTCCCGCAGCAGCACCGACCCGGCCTCGGTTAAGGCGATGGCGCGAGCAGTACGGTGCAGCAGGACGACTCCGAGCCGCCGTTCCAGCTGCTGGATCGCCCGCGACAGTGGTGGTTGCGCCATCGTGAGCCGTTGTGCCGCCCGCCCGAAGTGCAACTCCTCGGCGACGGCGACGAAGTATCGCAACTCCCGCGTCTCCACCGGCTCATCGTATCCGGCGCTGACCACGATCAATACCCGTGCGGTATCGCCGCCCACCTGACCGGTCTTGGACGCCCCACCCGAGTCCGCAACATGATCGACGGCATGAGTGAACGGACGATCGCGCTGGTGACCGGCGCGAACAAGGGAATCGGATACGAGATCGCCGCAGGCCTGGGCGCCCTTGGCTGGCGAATCGGTGTGGGCGCGAGGGATCAACAACGCCGCGACACCGCGGTCGAGAAGCTGCGCGCGGCCGGGACCGATGCGTTCGGCGTGCCGCTCGACGTCACCGACGACGCAAGTGTCGCCGCCGCGGCCGAGCTGATCGCCGGCCATGCCGGAGGGCTCGACGTCCTGGTCAACAATGCCGCGATCACCGGCGGTATGCCACAGACACCGACCACGGTCGAGCCCGCGACCGTGCGAGCTGTCGTGGAAACCAACGTGATCGGCGTTATCCGGGTCACCAACGCGATGCTGCCGATGCTGCGCAACTCGGCATCACCGCGGATCGTCAACATGTCCAGCAGCGTCGGCTCGCTCGCCCTGCAAACCACCCCCGGCATCGACATGGGCCCGGTTCCCGCCGCCTACTTGGCATCGAAGACCTTCCTCAACGCCCTCACCATCCAATACGTCAAGGAACTGAGCGACACCAACATCCTGATCAACTCCGGCTGCCCCGGCTTCACCGCCACCGACCTCAACGGCTTCCGAGGCGTCCGCACACCACAACAGGGCGCGGCCATCGCGATTCACCTCGCAACCCTGCCCGACGACGGACCGACCGGCGGATTCTTCGACGACGCCGGAACGGTGCCCTGGTAATAGCCACACCGGCACGAACCATTCCCGTTCTCGACGTCAGCCGCGCATCGCGCGCCACAGGAGAAGCAAGACAATGACAAAGGCAGTCAGATACGACGAGTTCGGTGGAATCGAGGTGTTGCGGGTCGCCGAGGTCGACCGCCAGTGCCCGAGTACGGGCAGGTCCTCGTGCGGGTCAAGGCCGCAGGCATCAACCCCGGTGAGGCGGCCATACGCACCGGCGCGATGGCCGACATCTTTCCCTCGACCTTTCCATCCGGGCAGGGCAGCGACCTCGCCGGAGTTGTCACCGAGGTCGGCGCCGGAGCCGACCGATTTCCCATGTGGCCGCCGAAATGGGCATTTCGCGAGCCACGGCGTCGAACTCCCCCCGGAGGATCACCTGGACGAACGCCCGCCCGGTGCGCTCCTCGTAGTGGGTTCCCGCGATCAGCGCTCGGCCAGGACGATCACCGAGTCGCCGTCTCCCAGGCGCAGCGGCCGGGACTTGTCGGGGTTGAGGACGACGCCGAAGTGCGGGGCCTCGTTCACCCGGTCCGCCCGGCGGTAGCCGATCGCGGTCTCGCCGCGGCGTCTGGCCGACTCGATCACCGAGGCGAAACTGACCTCCGCCCCCGTACGGACATAGCGGCCCGCGGGGCGCGGGTAGATCTCCGAGCCCTTGGAGTCGAACAGGGAGCCGAACACCTCGGCCAGGTGCTGGTTCTCGGCGAGCTGGGCCAGCAGCAGGCCGATGACCGTGTCGCTGATCACGATGTCGTCGGCCTCGGTGACCTCGGCCAGGCTCCGGTTGTTCTCGTCGTGCATCTCGCTGACGATCGAGTAGCGCTCGCCGAGCGTGGTCTGCATGTCGCGGAGCTGCAGGAGGGTCATCAGGGTACGGGTGTCCGCGTGCTCGGCGGAATAGCGGTCGTCCGACAGGACGATCACGTGCTGGTAGACGCCCAGGCCCAGTGACTCCAGCGCATAGCGGTCGGTGCTCTCGCATTCCTTGGCGTTCACCGTCAGGTTGGCCAGCCCCTCGAAGGGGACCGCGGCGTCCGGGTGGTCGGAGGCGATGTCCAGCACGGAGCCGGGGGCGACGTAGCCGTCGAGGTAGTGGACGACCTGGCGGCCCCTGCCGTTCCAGTTCAGCACGAGGGTCCGCTCCGGCTCAGGGCGGACGCGCTCCGCCGAGACGATCGCCTCCTCCCGGGCCTCGGGCATGCCGTCGGCCAGGTGGATCAGCGAGTCGTCGTGGGCGATCACGATGACCTCGTCCCCGGCGGCGATCACCGTGTCCATCGGCGGGTTCAGCATGACGCCGCCGCCCGACTTGCGCAGGCCGACGACCGTGGCGGTCTGGTAGGCCGGGAGCGCCTGGCCGTACGTCATGCCGGTGAGGTCGGGGTCGGACCGCAGGTAGATCTCCCCGTCGTCGAAGTTGAGCAGGTCCATGCAGACGACGGACATGCCCGACTGCCGGGACGACTGCACGATGAGCCGGGAGGCGGTGTCGTCGGAGTCGACCAGGTGGATGTCAGGGCCGCCCGCCAGGCGGGCGGCGGCCATGTTCGCGGTGCGGGCGACGGCGGCGACCACGGGCGGGTGGTCACCGGCACGCTTGACCAGCGCGAGCAGCGTCTTGATGACGTGCGCGTCCGGGTCGTCGCCCTGCGGGGACAGGACGACCACGGAACGGGCGGAGTCGAGGTTCATCAGGTCGAGGTCGGCCGGTTCCGTCGGCCGCCCGGTCCTGCAGACGAGCTTGGTCCTGCCGGTGTCGCCCGCGTGGCGGCGGATGTCATCCTCCATCTCGAGCTTGTCCTTGTCGGCGAGGATCGAGATGACCGACCCGTTGTCGCTCGCGTGCGCCTGGGCCAGCTCGGCGACGATCGTGAAAACCTGCTCCGACCAGCCGAGGATCACGATGTGACCGCTCTCGATGATCCGTGACCTGCCCTGGCGCAACTGCTCGAACTTGCTCTTGAGCCCGTTGGACAGGACGCCGACCAGGGCGCTGACGATGAACAGGCCACCCATGGAGGCGACGAACATCAGCGCGATGAACGGCGTGCTCCCGCTGTCACTGGCGACCTTGCCGGGGCTCAGCGCGCGCATCAGCGACATCCACAGCATGCCGGGGAAGCCGCTGTTCTTCGCCGCGTCGCGAGGGGTCAGCCACAGGCTCAACGTCGCGACCAGCAGAATCAGCCCCAGTGAGATGAGGGCGAGCCAGCCGATCAGCGCCACCGTGCCTCGCGACATGGTGTTGTCGAACCAGTACCGCAACCGCTCCCGCAACGTCGGTCTCGACACCGAACCCCTCCCCGTAGGTGAACGCCAGGACAACAATCGCACAAAAGTTGCATGTCGCTCTGGTGTTCGCAAATCCATGAAACATGGCACGTTCCATGAGGTCTTTTCGGTAAGGGGTCGTTGTTTCCGGGGAATTCGGGGTCATCGGAACGGCCGGAGTCCCGGGGCCTCCTCCTTTCCCGGGCCGCGGGGGTTTCCTGGACCGCCGGGGCTTTCCCGGATCGTCAGGTCGTCGAGGGCTGCCAGGCGGTTTTGCCGAAGGCCTCGTCCGAAAGGAGGAGGTCGAGCAGGCCGGGGAAGCGGGCGTCGAGGTCGTCGCGGCGGAGGGTGATGTAGAGCTTGCGGCCCGAGGGGCGCTGCCGGATGACGCCGCTTTCACGCAGCACCCGCCAGTGGTGGGTGAGGGTCGACTTCGGGACGTCGGGGACGATCGACCCGCAGAACGCCTCCTCGCCGGAGGCGAGCGCGCGCACGATCGACGCGCGGATCGGGTGGCCGAGCGCGGCCAGCACCTCTTCGAGCTGGAACTGCTCGCGGGACGGGTGAAGGGCGGTCATGGGGCGATTGTACGGAAGAGTCGAACTTGACGGCGTCCCATCGATTGTACGAGGATTCCGAACAGTCCAACTGTTCGTGTCTACCGAACAAGCGAAAGAAGTCATGACCTCTCCTCCCTCCCTCCAGCCGCCCAGGCGCCGCCATCTCGGCCGGACCCTCGCCCTGCTGGCCTTCGCCCAGCTCATCACCGCGCTCGACTTCAACATCGTCTTCGTCGCCCTTCCCGGGATCGGTCAGGACCTCGGCTTCTCCGCCCACACGCTGCAGTGGGTGATCAGCGCCTACACGGTCGTCTACGGAGGCTTCCTGCTGCTCGGCGGACGCGCGGCCGACCTGCTGGGACGCCGCCGCGTGTTCGTCGCGGCCCTGCTGCTCTACGCGGTCTCCTCCCTGGCCGGCGGCCTCGCCCAGGGGCCGGGGCTGCTGGTCGCCGCCCGCGCGGTGCAGGGACTCGGCGGGGCGCTCCTCTTCCCCGCCACCCTGTCGCTGGTCAACACCCTCTTCGCCGAGGGAGCCGAACGGAACAGGGCGCTGGCGGTCTGGAGCGGCGCGGGGGCCAGCGGTCTATGCCTGGGATCGCTGCTCGGCGGACTGCTCACGAACGCCTTCGGCTGGGCGGCCGTGTTCTACGTCAACGTCCCGCTCGCGGGCGCCGCCGCCCTGCTCGCCTTCGTGCTCATCCCCGCGGACGGCCCGAGGCGGCGGGGCCGGGGCTTCGACCTGCCCGGCGCGGTGGCCGCGACCGCCGGTGTCACGCTTCTCGCCTTCGCCCTCGTCCAGGGGCCCGAGTCCGGCTGGACCTCACCGGCCATCCTGGCGAGCTTCGCCCTCGCGGCCGTGTTCGCCGCGGTCTTCCTCGTCATCGAGACCCGCAGCCGCGACCCCCTCATGCCGCTGCGCCTCATGGGCAACCGCAGCCTGAGCGGGTCGATGGTCATCACCCTGATCTTCGGGGCGACGTTCAACGCGCTGCCGTACTTCCTGACCGTCTACTTCCAGGGCGTCCACGGCTACAGCCCGCTGACGACCGGGCTCGCCTTTCTGGTGCCGTCCCTCATGATCGCCGCGGGCACGCAGGTCGGCGAGCGGATGGCCACCAGGACCGGGATGCGCCTCACCCTGCTCACCGGCATCGTCGGCGGCGCCGTCGGCACCGTCCTGTTCGCTCTGGGGATGAGCGCGGGCGGCTCCTACTGGAGCGTGCTGCCGGGCATCGTCGTCTTCGGAGTCTTCCAGGGGCTGACCTGGACCGGCATGTGGATCGCCGCCGCCTCGGGGGTCGCCCAGGAGGAGCAGGGGGTCGCCTCCGGCATGGCGTCGACCGCCTTCCAGGTCGGAACCGCGCTCGGCCTGGCCGTGCTCGTGGCGATCGCAAGCCGGGACGTCACCGGGCTGAGCGGTACGGCTCTGCGCGCCGAGCTCGCGGACGGCCTGAGCACAGCGGTCTACGTCGCCGCCGCGGGCATCCTGCTGAGCGCTCTGCCCGCCCTGACCTTCCGACGCCGTGGCGCAGAAGACCCCCTGCCCGCGCCTGTCGACGCCTGAGGAGGTCTCCATGGAGTACGACGTCACAGGGTTCGATGTCGCGGGATTCGACGTCGCGGTCGCCGGAGGCGGCCCGGTAGGCATGCTGCTCGCCGCCGAACTCGCCCTTCAAGGCGTCAGGCCGGTCGTCCTGGAACGGCTCCCCGCTCCGACGGGGGAGTCCAAGGCGGGCACGCTGCATGCCAGGACCGCGCAGAGCCTCAACCGCAGGGGCCTGCTCGAGGAGGTGGGACGGTCCTCCTACGGGAGCGTCCGCTTCCACTTCTCCGGCATGTTCGAACTGGACCTCGGCGCGGTCGCGGGTGAGGGGCCGAGCATCGTCGGCAGCCCGCAGGCCTGGGCGGAACAGGTCTTCGCCGATCGAGCGACCCGGCTGGGGGCGGAGATCCGGCGGGGACACGAGGTCGTCGGGCTCGCCCAGGACGCCGACCGCGTCACGCTGACCGTTGAGGGACCGGCCGGGCCGTACGAGCTGGCCGTCCGTTACGTGGTCGGCGCGGACGGCGCCCGCAGCGCCGTGCGCAGGCTGGCGGGCATCCCGTTCACCGGCACCCCGGCGGGCGTCGCCGCGCTGATGGGCGACGTCCGGCTGCTCGACCCGCTGCCCGGCGGCTGGCACCGCACCCCGCGCGGCTGGCTGATGGTCTGGGGCGGCGGCGTGTACGGCCACAGCCGGATCACCACCTACGACTTCCGCGGCCCGCATCCCGACCGGCAGGCCCCGGTGACGCTGGAGGAGCTGCGGGGCGTGGCCGAGCACATCGCGGGGCGCCAGATCCGGATGACCGAGCCGCGCGGCCTGTCCCGCTACGGCGACGCCGCCCTCCAGGCGGAGACCTACCGCGCCGGGCGCGTCCTCGTCGCCGGGGACGCCGCGCACGTGCACTTCCCCTGGGGAGGACAGGGGCTCAACACCGGTCTCGAGGACGCCGTGAACCTGGGGTGGAAACTCGCCGCCCAGGTGCATGGCTGGGCGCCGGAGGGCCTGCTCGACAGCTACCACGCGGAGCGGCACCCGGTGGCCGCCCGCGTCCTGTGGAACGTCCGCGCCCAGACCGCCCTGGCCGACCCCGATCCCCGGATCGACCCGCTACGGGAGCTGTTCGCCCAGCTCATGGGGCTTGAGCAGGTCAACGCCCATCTGAGCGGCATGCTCAGCGCCACGGACACGGCCTATGACGTCGGCCATCCCGGCGCGGGCACGCTCGCCCCCGACGCGGAGCTCAAGACCGAGGACGGCCCCGTCAGGCTGGTCGAGCTGCTCCACGCGGGCAGGCCGCTGTTCCTGTGCGGCCTCTCCGGTCAGGACGACGACCTCGTGGACGTGGCACGGGAGTGGGCCGGGCGGGTGGACACCGTACGGGCGGACTGCGAACCGGTGCTGATCCGCCCAGACGGCTACGTCGCCTGGCGCGCCCCCGGCACCCCGAAGACCCTGCGCACCGCGCTTGAACGCTGGTTCGGCGAACCGACCTGAACCGGCCGGGCTTGCCTCACCGCTTGTGTTTCCTGCCGTGCCCGCTGTGGCGACCGCGTGATCCCGGCGCCGGAGCGCGTACGAGGCGCAGCCGGTGGAAGCGGGCCCGCATCGGCTCGGCCACCAGCGTGCGCAACTCCTCCATGCCCACGGTCGCGGGATGGCCCGAGCTCAGCACCGCCTCCACCATCTCCAGGGCGCCGTCCTTCCCCGCCGCCTCGGTGATCTGCTCCATGACGGCCTCGGGGCCGTCCAGCTCCAGAAGGGAGATCAGGCTCTCGGCGACCAACGACAGCTGCTCCTCGGTGGTGACGTCCTCCGGCCGCAGCCTTCCCACGTCCAGGAGGGCCGTCACCGCGATCGGGCCGAGCAGCGGGTCATGGCGCAGCCGTCCGAGCAGCGACAGGCCGTCGGCGCGGGCCTCGACGATCGTGGCGAGCATGGCCGCCGCTCGCGTGCGGTAGGGACAGGCGCGCGCCGCGTCCAGAAGCGGCTCGATGTCTCCTCCGCGCGCCGCGATCCAGCCCTCCAGCTCGGCGGCGGCGCTCTCCCGGGTGTAGTGCTGGGCGAGCACGCCGAGCAGCTCCGCGGGCGGCGCGTCGACCAGCTCTCCGACCAGCGGGGCGTCCCGGCCGGCCGCGATCATCCGTTCCCGTACGGCGCTCGTCCCCAGAGGGGAGAGCAGGACCAGCGGGCCCGGTTCGGCCAGGCGTGGCAGGAGCCGCGCGCAGGCCTCGGGGGGCAGGGCCTGGTCGGTCCCCCTGAGGTCGCTGGAGTAGAGCTCGTCCGCGACACCCTCGCCGAGCTCGACGACTCCGAGGTCGGCGAGAACCTCGAACGCCAGGCTCAGGTCCCGGTTGACCTGCTGACGCCAGATCTCGTGCCGGCGGTCCTCCTCGGCCGGGTCGATCATGAAGTACTCCTGACAGGCCAGCCACACGGTCTCCTGGAGTCTGACCAGGGGCATCGGGGTCGGCATGCCGTACATGGCGTTCAGGACGTCGGGCAGCACCTCGTCGAAGGTCTCGACCAGCATGGACTCGACCAGCATGGAGACGTCGACCCAGCCGGACGCGGGGGCGCCGATCGCGGAGCCCAGCTCGAAGAACGTCTCGAACGCGCGCCGCCACAGGGTGTGTGGATCGGCCAGGACCGGCGCGGCTCTGGCCACGCGCAGCAGGCGGCCCTTGCTCACCCGCAGCAGGCGGGCCTTCTTCGCCCAGGCGACGAGCAGGCCGACCCGCCGCATCTCGGCGGAGCTCCGCACCTTCAGGTTCTGTTCCCCGGTGCCGAGCAGTTCGGCCAGCGTCCGGGCGTCGGCCAGCCGCAGGTTGCCCGTGGCGGTGAGCGGGCGACCATCCTTTCCCACCCAGTCGGCCAGGGCGGTGAGCTGCCGTACGACCGTGGTGCGGGCCGCGGCCTCGGAGAGCCCGGCCGCGTCGGGCAGCCTCACGGGAGGCTGGGCGTAGGCCCGTTCCTCCTCCGGTTCCGGCTCCAGGAACCGCGCCTTGATCAGGCTGTCGAGAACGTCGCTCTCGTACGACACCCGCCCGGCGTCGACGTCGCGCTGGAACCGGTTCAGGGACCTGGGGTCGGTGAGGTCGACGCCGTTGTCGAGCGCCGTCCGCGCCCAGAACTTCCCGATGCTCTGCCGGAGCGGGTCCGCCAGCGCGGCAGGATACTTCGCGGCGGTCGCGGCGACGGCCGTCTCCAACTCCGCCAGGTCCGCGCCACGGGGATCGCGCAGACCGAACGCCGCCAGGTAACGCAGAAGCACCAGCAGGCTCTCCGGCCCGGTGTCGAGGACGTCCTGACGGGCTATGACATGCCGGGGGATCCATTCGAGCAGGAACACCTCGACCTGATCCGGACCCCAGTACGCCAGCCGCCCGTCACGGCTGTTGTGCCGCGAGTCCAGGGCCTCGGAGAGCATCATCTCCTCGGCCCGCTCGCCTCGCTCGTCCGCCCAGGCCAGGCAACGGCGGATCAGCAACTCCTTGGCCGCCTCGAACTCCTCGGCCTCATCAGGTTCGAAGTGGGTTCGCATCACGTGCTCCGCTGCTCGTGCCATGTCCTGCTGTCCTGTGCCGTGACCGGGACAGAAGCGGCTCGCTCAGCCGGAGCCGCCGGGGCCACCCCGGGCATACGCCCATTGTCCAGTGTTCCGGCCTCTCCGGGTTCCCCCCACACCGGAGGTTCGGCGCGGACCCCGCGCGGTGCTCCACCGTGCGGGAACCCACTCCCCACCGCCCGGCGGCATGGCAGGGGAGAATCCCCGCCCATCAGGACGGGGAGGACGTCAAATGACGATCACCACCTTGCCGCGGACGTGGCCGGTCTCGACCTCGCGGGCCGCGTCGGCGATCTCGCTCAGCGGATACGTCCGGTGGATCGCGACGCGCAGTTTCCCGTCGGTGTGCAGGCCGACCAGCTCGGACAGCCGCTCGGTCGAGCGTTCCGTGCTCAGCCTGCGCACCCCCAGCTCGGCGGCGAGCGGGTTGAACGCGACGGTGCCGAAGCGGCTCGGGTCCTTCACCAGCGCGACGGTGGACCGCAGGGAGTCCTCGGTGGCGACACCGTCGAGGGCGGCGTCGACCCCGCCGGGCGCGAGGGCGCGCACCCGCTCCTCCAGGCCCTCGCCGTACGCCACCGGGACGGCGCCGAGGGAGCGCAGGAACTCGTGGTTGCGCTCGCTCGCCGTGCCGATGACCGTCGCGCCCCAGGCGACCGCGAGCTGTACGGCGATGCTGCCGACGCCCCCGGCCGCCGCGTGGACCAGCACGGTGTCGCCCGGGCCCACGCCCAGCTCGCGCAGGGAGGTGTGCGCGGTCTGGCCGGAGGCCGACAGCGCGCCCGCCTCCTCCCAGGACATCGACTCCGGCTTGGCCACGAGCTGGTCGGCGCCGACGATCGCGTGCTCGGCGAAGGCGGCCAGCGCCACCCAGCCGAGTACCTCGTCGCCGACGGAGAACGCGGTGACCTCGGCGCCGACTGCCTCGACGGTCCCCGCGACCTCGTTGCCGAGCTTCTGCGGGAAGTGCGCGGGCACCCACTGCGCGGTCTCGCCGCTGCGGAAGAGGTTGTCGAACGGCTGCAGCGCCGCGGCCCTGACGCGCACGCGGACCTCGCCGGGACCGGGTTCGCCCGGCTCGACGTCGATGACCTGCAGTACGTCGGGCGTGCCGTACTCGGAGAAGACAACGGCCTTGCTCATGTGGTGGACCTTCCGTGTTCGCGGACCTGCCGGCCCGACATGGTGCGCAGTGGCAGCTCCTTGACCAGGAGCGCCACGAGGAACCCCGCCGCCGCGACGATCGCGATCAGCAGGAGGATCGGCCGCATGGCCGTGGCGAACCCGACCCTGAGGAGTGCGGCCGGGAACATGCCCGGCATCAGCCCGCTGACGATCGTCAGGATCCGGCGATGGGGACAGATGGGACGGTTGCACGGACCGATGTTCAATCATTTGCTTGAATTTTGTCAACTTAATGATTGAATCACTATCATGGGCGCATGGCGAGACGTCGTGCGGTGACAGAGGACGAGCGCGGCGCGGCCGCCGAGCGGACCAGGGAGCGCATCCTCCAGGCGGCGGCCGAGGAGTTCGGCGCCAAGGGCTACTCAGGCGCCAGGACGGCGGGCATCGCCACCAGGGCCGGGGTCAACCAGCAGCTGATCTCCTACCACTTCGGCGGCAAGCAGGGCCTGCTCGACGAGCTGCGCAGGCGATGGGCCGAGCGGGAGGCCACGCTCGTCCCGCCCGGTGCCTCCTTCGACGAGTCGTTCTCCACCTATCTCGACGCCACCCTCGACCAGCCGGAGTGGTCTCGCCTGGTGATCTGGCAGGCGCTCGGCGACGGGGAGGGGATGACGGACGCGCAGCGGGACAGGCTGCGGCACGCGGTCGAGGGAGTACGGCTGCGGCAGGAGAACGGAGAGCTGACCGGCGGCCTCGACCCCGAGTTCGTCCTGCTGCTCGCCTACGTGCTGACCTTCGCCCCGATCGCGCTTCCCGAACACGTGCACGCGATCCTCGGCGTCGACCCCCTCTCCGAGGACTACCGCGCCCGCGTCCGCGACCAGCTCGCGAAGGTGCTCAACCCCGGGTGAAGGTGCTCAACCCCGAACAGGGGCCGTTCCCGGTCACGGGATCGACGCGGTGCGCCTCGACGTCGAATCCCGGCTGTCCTGCTCCCGACTGCCCGGTCCCGGCCGGGTCACGGGGCGTGCGTGTGATCGCGAGCCGCGATCGCCAGCGCGATGAACTCACGGAAACGCGCGAACTGCTCCGGGTTCATGCTCAGCTGTACCCCGCCGAGGACTTGGTCGTCACCGTTTCTCGCACCGATACGGACCCTGAACTCGTCGCCACGCGGTTTCACGTCAACCCCGAGAAACGCCACGTGGTACCGCGTGCTCTCCGACGAGATCCGGTGGAAGATCTCCAACGTCCTGCCATCCTGCACCAGGATGTAGTCACCGAGCTCGAACTCCGCCGCCATGGTCCCTCTTCCCGAGCCTGGGGTCCCGAGCGCAGGACAACCTGGTGCAGACAGTATCGTCTGGCATGTTCTCCGACATGGTCCGGCGTCGTCCGGCGTGTTCTCCGGCACGCTTCGGACCGATGACCGGTTCCCTGCCCGGCGGGCCGCTCCCACTTCACGGCAGTTTCGTCCAGGGCCCCGGCGCGTGGTCGTCCTTGGGGATCCACAGCGAGGGCTGCAGCTCGCGCAGCCGGGGCGTCGCACGGGGGTCCCAGGGGAACAGGCCCGTCTTGTCGGGCCAGACCACCTCCATGAAGGGCAGCGGAGGCTTCTGGTAGAAGTGAAGCGCCATGCCGAACAGCGACCGGTACCAGCTCTGGTCCACGTTCCTCGTGACGACCGGGTAGTTCCTGATGACGTCGTCCCGTTCCTGGTCGGCCACGAGGTCGTGCCCGGCCGCGACCCTGTCGGCGAGGGTGTTCAGGCAGCGGCTCATCACCTCGACGTCCAGCCCGAACATGGCCGCCTCCGGGGAGCGGAAGGTGTGCCACAGCCCGACGGTGAACGCCCATCCCGGGCCGTCCTCGTCCTCGGGAACCATGATCACAGCCCATCCGTGCTCCCTGACCTTCCGCATGGTGCCGAGGTCGAACTCGTCGAGCTCTCCGTCGTACTCGACGCAGAGAAGACACTGGCAGGTGAGCTGGTCGAACATGCTTCCGAGCGTAGTGGCCGCCCTCCTCGTCTCCGTGCCGGGGGCTCGCCGGGCGAGCCCCCGGGCGTTGTACGGGCAGGCCCCGGTATGTCCCATGAGGAACCTGACGTGTCCCGCGGGGGAGAGGCCTCGGTGTGAGCCCGAAGGCGTACGGCGGGCCCGGAGCCGTGGGGCGCGTCTGGAGTTGTGGGGCGAGCGTCGTGGGGCGAGCGGGAAATGTCGGTGAGGCGTTCTAGCCTGGGGGTACCTGGTGTTCAGGGTCCCCCCAAAAGACGTGGAAAGGCCGACCCGTGACTACGGACAACGAGCTCATTTCTGGTGAGCGTGCCGACCTGCTGGAGTCGCTGGCCGCGCAGCGCGGCTTCCTGCGCCGGACGGTCGCGGGCCTGACCGACGAGCAGGCGGCGCTGCGCACCACCGCGAGCGAGCTGTGCCTGGGCGGTGTGATCAAGCACGTGTCCGGCGTCGAGGCCCGCTGGATGCGGTTCGCGCTCGGCGACCCCGAGGCGATGACGGGCGGAGAGGACGACTGGGCGAACCAGTTCCGCATGCTCGAGGGCGAGACGCTGGCCGGTCTGCTCGACGCCTACGAGGAGGTGGCCCGCACGACCGACGAGCTGGTGGCGACGCTCGACCTGGACGTCTCCCACCCGCTCCCGCCCGCCCCGTGGTTCAAGCCGGGCGCGCGCAGGTCGGTGCGCCGGGTCCTGCTCCACCTCATCGCGGAGACCTCGCAGCACGCGGGCCACGCCGACATCATCCGCGAGTCCCTGGACGGCTCGAAGACCATGGGATAGCCCCGGCCCGGCACGCCTCCGTCCCAGCGCCGCCCGCCGATCCGGTGAGACGGCCTCGCTCGGCGCCCGGGACGGCGGGCGGAATCCGGGACGACTCTCCCCGGGCCCGGGGTTCCCGGATTTCTTGACTCCGTTCGTTAACGGGCGTGATTTCGGCGGCGGAGCGTTGTTAGGGTGGCGGGCATGTTCCTCCCCCGTGCGTAGGACTCCGTACTGACCGCACCCACCGGTGCGGCACTTCGGCGTCCCCGCACGTTCGCAGCGCCCCAGGTGCGCGCTGCCTTTTCGAGGAATCCTCCCCATGTCTTCGCCCTCGCGGCCTCCGTCGTACATCGCTGTCCTGCGCACCCCCCATGCCTGCCGTACCTTCGGTGCGGCGCTGCTGGGCAGGCTGTCCTACGGGACGGTCTTCCTGTCCCTGATCCTCGCGCTCACCGGCACCACCGGCTCGTACGGCGTGGCCGGTGGCGTCATGGCCCTGTTCGGGATCGCCAGTTCCCTGCTGTCCCCGCTACGGGCCGGTCTGATCGATCGCTACGGCGCCCGTCGCGCCCTGCCCCCGATGGCCGTCGTCTACGCGCTGTTGCTGGCCTGCCTGGCCGTCGCCACCTGGCGGCCGGGAACCGCGGGGGTGCCGCTGGCGGCCCTGGCCGTCGCGGCAGGCGCCTGCACCCCTCCACTCGGCCCGGTGATGCGGGCTCTGTGGAGCGAACTGCTGCCCGACCGGCTCCTGCTGCAGCGCGCCTACAGCCTGGACACCGTCGCGGAGGAACTGCTCTTCGTCGCCGGGCCGCTGCTGGCCGGTCTGCTGGCCGCGCTCGCCACCCCGGCCGCGGGCGTGGCGGTGAGCGCCGCACTGGTGGTGATCGGCACCCTCGCCCTCGTGTCGTCGCCCGCCCTCCGCGCCGCCGGGACCTCTCGAGCGGGCGACGGGCCGGGTGAGGGACCTGCCGCCGGGGCGGCCGGAGACCCGGATCCCGGGCCGATCCCGTCACGCCTGCGCTGGACGCGCGACGCGGCCGGGTCTGGTGGCGGCCTGATCCAGCCGGTCATGGTGTCAGGCGGCGTGGGCATGTGCCTGGGAGCGCTGAGTCTGCTCACGGTGGTCTTCGCCGAGCGTCATCATCAGGCCGCCGCGGTGGCCTGGGTCGAGGCCGCGCTGGCGGTCGGCAGCGCGCTCGGCGGCCTGATCTACGGCGCCCTGTCGTGGCGTGTGTCGGAACAGGTCCGGTTGCCGCTGCTGGCCGCCGCCATGGGGCTGGCGCTCGCTGTGGCGGGCCTCTCGCCCGACCTGTACGTTCTGGTCGCGACGGTGGGGGTCACGGGTCTGTTCGTCGCCCCGGCGCTGACCACGGCGTACCTGCTCGCCGACGAGTCCGCAGCGCCCGAGAACCGCACCCGGGCGAGCGCCTGGGTCAACACGGCTTTCAACACCGGTTCGTCCGCCGGGACCGCGGCCACCGGCCTGCTGGTCGGAAACCTGCCCCTGGCACTGTGCTTCGCGGTCGCCGCCGTGCCTGCCCTGCTGTCGGTGACCGCGACGCTGGGGCGGCTTCGGAGATCTGTGACGGTGTCGCCGCTCGAACGCTGACCTCATCGTTCTTCGTCGCCCGGTTAGGGCTCGCCGATCGATAACTTGCGTTCTCACACGGCATCTGTCGAGCTCGGAGCCTTGCGAACAAGCAAGTTATTCGGAGACGAGCCCTTGGTGATCCGGCCGCTTCAGCCCTGGGGCTCGGCGGCCGGGGAACCGGCCGCTCCCTTCCCGCCGCCGGGGTCGGCCTCCTGACCGGCGACGACCCCGGCCCGGTCCACCCCGTCCGCGCCGGCTTCGGCGGGACCGATGTGATCCAGGAGAGCCCGAAGTCCCTCCAGCACCTCGGCGCCGGACGGCGCCTGCTCCGGATCGGTCACCCCCTGGATCATGAGGCCGGACAACAGGGCCAGCTGCACCGAGCCGAAGGTGCGCACGGTGCTCTCCGGGAGCCTGTCCTCCTCGACCCCCAGCAGGATCGAGGCCAGCCCCCGGCGCCCTTCCCGCTGGCCCGCGGCGAGGTACTGCCGGAGCTCCGGTGAGTGTTCCGCCTGGAGGAGCGCCTCGATGCTGGCCATCCACAGCTTCCTGTGGGTGCCGAACGACTTCGACAGCTGTGTCCACAGGGCCTCGTACCGCTCCGCAGGAGTGGCAGTGTGATCGTCGTAGGCGGAGGAGACCGCCTGCCCGGTCTCCAGGCCCCACTCGTCGATCGCCTGGATGAGCGCCGCGTTCAGCAACGCCTCCCTGGAACCGAAGTGGTAGCCGATGGCCGCCATGCTGACCCCGGCCGCCGCCGCGATGTCGCGGACGGTCGTCCGCGCCCACCCCTTCTCCTCCAGGCAGCGCCTCGCCCCGGCGAGCAGGTCCTCACGATTTCCCATATCGGGATGCTACTTGCCCTGCCCGAGGGGGCGCCTCACTCTTGCGCAAATGCCTTAGGCATATGCATTGCGCAAATGCCCAAATGATCGATACCTTCATGGAGGACGCGGAGTGCGGGCTGTACGAGGGCCGGTCTGCGAAGCCGTACGAAGGCATGAAGGCATGAAGAGGAGAGAGCTATGAGCGAGAACATCAACCAGCGGACGGTCCCCCCGGTGCGGGCCGAACTGGACATCGCGGGCCGCCGCCTGTCCTACCTCGACTTCGGTGGCCCGGGGCGCCCGCTGCTCGCCCTGCACGGGCACCTCTCTGAGGGGGCGAGCTTCGCCGCCGTCGCCGCGGAACTGGCCCCCGAGTGGCGGGTCATCGCCCCCGACCAGCGGGGCCACGGCGAGTCCGACCGGGCGGCCGACTACTCCCGCGAGGGCTACCTCGCCGACATCCTCGCCCTGCTCGACCACCTCGGCCTCGACCAGGTGGCGATCGTGGGCCACTCACTGGGTGGCATCAACACCTACCAGTTCGCCGCCCGCCACCCGGAGCGGGTCACCGCGTTCGTCAACGCGGACGCGTCGGTCGTCCTTGGGCTCGAGGGACCCAACCCGCTGGCCTTCCTGCTGGGGCTGCCCTACCAGGCACCCACCCGCGAGGCCATGCTCGAAGCCCTCGGCGAGTTCGCCCTCTTCTTCGGCGAAACCCTGAAGAGGAACCCCGACGGCACCTGGCGCCTGCCGTTCTACCCGCAGGACATGGTCGACTCAGAGGACCTCGTCCACGGCGACCACTGGGCCGACTGGCTGGCCAGCACCTGCCCCGCCCTGCTCATCCGGGCCGCCAAGGGCGTCGTCCCCGCAGAGCAGGCCCAGGCCATGATCGACCGCCGCCCCGGCACCCGTCTCGTCGAGCTGGACACCGACCACTTCGTCTACACCGCCGACCCTGTCGGCTTCGCCGGGGCCGTCCGCGAGTTCCTCGCATCCGGTCGTTGAGGTCGGGGACGGCCGGTCTCTCGGCGTAGGCCTCGCGCGGCTCCTCCCAGCCGTGGCTCCGGGCGTTCTCCCCGAGAACCGGGTCGGCGGGACGCCCGTCGAGCGGATACTCGGCGACGGTGAGACAGAGCGCGGCTTATGACGACGTTCCGGTTGCGGCGCCGGACCGCCACGCCCAGGCCGCGATGCCGACCCGGTTGGCCGCGCCCAGCTTGCGCTGGATGTTCGCGACGTGGGTCTTCACCGTGCCGGAGCCGATGAACAGCGCAGCGGCGATCTCGGCGTTGGTGAGGCCCTGGGCGACCAGGCGGGCGACCTCCAGCTCTCGTTCCGTCAGCGGCTCGGCGGGGGCGGCGGGCGCGGCGGACGCGCGAAGGTGAGCCAGCAGGCGGACGGTGACCTGCGGGCTGATCAGCGTGTCACCGGCCATGGCCGCGCGGACGGCCTCGATCAGCAGCGTGGGACCCGACCGCTTGAGCAGGAAGCCGCAGGCGCCGTCGCGCAGCGCGGTGTGCACGTACTCGTCGAGATCGAAGGTCGTCACGACGATCACCCGGGTCTGCCCGGCCAGCAGCCGGGTGACCTCAAGCCCGTCGAGCTTCGGCATGCGGATGTCGGCGAGCACCACGTCGGGCCGCAGATGCCGAGCCAGGTCGACGGCGGCGCGGCCGTCGGCGGCCTCCCCGACCACGGTCATGTCGGGCTGGGAGTCGAGGATGAGCCGGAACCCGATCCGCACGTCCTCCTGATCGTCGGCGATCAGAATCCGGGTCGTCATGCCGGCTCCCCGCCGTCGGCGGCCGGATGGCTCGCGCGTGCGTCGGTGACCGGCCGGTTCGCGCGCGCCTCGGCGGCCGGGCAGCTCACAGGTCTGCTCAGAGACCCACTCATAGACCCGCTCATAGGCCTGCTGGAGTCCCGGCGCGTCCGGCGTGGTCGGACGGGCAGGAGCGCCTCGACCCGCCAGCCGCCCGGCTCGGGACCGGCCGACAGCGAGCCGCCGAGTATCCGAGCCCGCTCGGCGAGCCCGGCCAGGCCGTACCCGCCACGGCCTGCCGCCTCCGAGTGGCCACCGCCGTCGTCTGTGACCCGGAGGCGGACCGACTCTCCCGTCCGGGCGACGGTGATCGCGATGGAGACCGCCTCGGGAGCGTGGCGGCGCACGTTGGTGAGCGCCTCCGTCACGATCCGGTAGAGGGTGGCGGAGGTCTCCCGGGAGAGCTGCCGCTCCAGCCCGGAATCGACCGACAGGTCCACTCGTACCGATGGGGAGTAGCCCTCGACGAGATGCGCCAGGCTGTCGACTCCCGGCAGCGGCTCCGCCGTACCCGATCCGGTCTCCTCGGCCTCGTGGAGCATCTGGACGGTACGGTCCATGGCGGCCAGGGCGCGCTGGCCCGCGGCCTCGATGCGCCGCAACGCGTCGCTCACCTGCGGCGGGACAGGTCCCGGCGCGAGCTGGGCGGCCTGCGCCTGCACGAGGATCCCGCTCACGTCGTGGGCGACGAAGTCGTGCAGATCACGGGCGAGCACGAGCCGCTGCGACCGCCTGGCCTCGGCCACCGCGCGATGACGGCCGTTGTCCAGCACGCGGGCGTAGAGACCGGCGCCCGCCGCCGCGATCGCGAGGAGGGACCAGCCCGCGCAGGCGCCGACGGTGAAGGTGAGGTCGCCGGTCCAGAGCGCGCGTACGAGCATCACCGCGACCGCGCCCGCCGCGAGCCCGGTCGAGGCGACGACCTGGGGCGCGGGCACACGCCTGGCGGACACGAACGTCAACAGGAGAAGGGGAGGCACCTCGACCAGCATCCAGGGAGCGATGACGCCTCGCCACCCGCCCAGTGGATACGCGAAGGTGATCGCGATCGAGATCGCCCCGCCGACGGCGGGCGGCCACGCGGGCGGCACGTGCGGCACGTGCGGCACGCGCGGCACGCGTGGGACAAACGCCACGATCGTCGCGGCGAGCGCCAGGAACGCGGCGATCAGGTCCATGGCTCGACTCTAGGGGGACGCCGTGCCACGGGACGTCTGCCGAAAGGGGGACAGGCCACTCCGTCCAGCGGGCGGGATCCGCCGAACGGCAGATGGGCCGCCGCCTCGCACCGCTCGACGCTTGGACCATGGAAACGACCACGAACACCCAGAGGGCGACGACCGTCCGATGGCCCCGCTGGGCGGCGTACGCGGCGGCCGCCTGGTCACTGCTCTACGGCGGGCTCGGCCTCTACTGGGCGCTGGGCGGCGTGGGATTCCCCTTCGGCGAGGGCGACATCCCCGACGCCAGGGCGGAATCACTGCTGGGCGCCTCGACGGCGGCGGGAACCGCACCGGTCATCGCCGCACTCGGATTCGCGGGCGCGGCGCTCGCGCTGATCATGGCCCGGGTACGGCCGGGCGGCGCGGCGCTCGCACCGACCACGGCTCGGGTACGGTCACGCGATGCGGTGCTTGCACTGACCACAGCCCGGGTACGGCCACGCGGCGCGATCCGTGTCGCGGTGCTCGCGACGGCCTGGCTCGCCGCCTTCACCCTCGTCGGCCTCATCCCCGACGCCCGCGTCCTGACGGCGGTCGCCTACGCCCCGATCGTCCTCGTCGGGCTGCCGTTCGGCTGGCCGGACGTCAACTACTTCGAGGTGGCGCTCCCCTGGCCGGTGCTGAACCTGATCCTCTGCCTGGCCGGAGGAGTGCTGTGGGCGGGCGCGGCGCTGGCCTTCCAGCGGCGCACCGGCGACTCCTGCGGCGGCTGTGGCCGTTCCGAGCACCGAAGCGCCACCTGGACGGCCCCCGCCTCGGCGGCCAGATGGGGACGCTGGGCGGCCTACACGGCCTTCGTCATCCCCCTCTTCTACGCCGTGATCCGCTGGGCGTGGGCGCTGAACATCCCGCTGCTGTTCTCCGAAGAAGGACTGCGCTGGCTGCACCAAACCGGTCTGGTGTGGGCCGGAGCGGCACTGGCCACGCTCGCGGCGGGAGGCGGAGTGCTCACTCTCGGGCTGGTGCACCGCTGGGGCGAGGTCTGGCCTCGCTGGGTGCTCGGCCTCCGGGGCAGGCGCGTGCCTCCGGCCTTTCCCGTCACCTTCGCGTCGACGGTCACGGTCGTGCTGATGTCCGCGGGCACGGAGGCCGTACGGATCACCAAGTGGAGTGACCCGGTCGCCTGGATGAGCAGCCCGATGACGTACTGGCCGATCTGGGCCGTGGCACTCGGCGTGGCGACGCTGGGCTACCACCTGCGCAGACGAGGCAGGTGCCGCCACTGCGGCCTGCTCTGACGGTTTCCTGTGCTTTCCACCGCTGTTGGCTGGTCATCACCTGGACGGCAGTCGGTTGTCAGTGCCTTACGCACGCCAGGAGCTGACGGACCCGGTGGGTCGGGGAAAGCGTGCTGGGCGGGCGCGGTGTGCGCCCGCCCAGCGGTCCCGGGGTTGTCAGCCGGTTGTGTGGCGGTCAGGGGAGGGTGGGCAGGTAGCGGGGGGCCTTGCGGACCTGGGTGGCCTGCTCGTAGGCGTAGGCGTAGCTGAGGAGCTTGGCGTCGCTGAAGCGGGTTCCGATGAAGGACACCCCCAGCGGCAGCTCACCCTTGGAGTAACCGGCGGGCACGGTGACGTGCGGGTAGCCGGCCGCCGAGGTGTTGCTGCTGGAGCTGACGAAGGCGTTCTCCCCTCCACCCTGGTAGTCGACCTTCGGGGCGGGAAGTTCGGTGGGGGTGACGATGGCGTCCAGCCGGTACTTGGCCAGGGTGTCGTCGATGGAGCGGCGCGCCTGAGTGGTCACGATGTCGCGGTGCTCGCGGTAGACGGGGTCGGACAGGTCGCCGGTGGTCTTGTCGGCCATCTCGAAGATGTCCTGGTTGAACTTCGCCAGCTCGACCTTGGCGTGCCGGTTGTTGTAGGCGATCAGCCCGGTCAGGTCCTTGGGGTGCGTGCCGGGGGTGGCGGCGAGGTAGGCGTTCAGGTCGTGCTTGAACTCGGTCAGCACGGCGGGGTACAGGTGTTCGGCCATGGCCTTGTCGGTGGGCACGTCCGCGCCCTCGACCACGGTGGCGCCCAGGTCTCGCAGCTTCTTGACGGTGGCCTCGAAGACCCGGTCGATGTCGGGGTCGATGCCGGTGTGTCCCTTGCGCCACACGCCGATCCGCTTGCCGCGCAGCGCGTCGCGCTTGAGCATTGTGCGGTAGTCGGCGGGCAGCTTGCCGGCGCTCTGCGCGCTGTCCGGGTCGGCGGGGTCGGGCCCGTAGATCGCCCACAGGGTCAGCGCGGCGTCGGTCGTGTTGCGGGTGATGGGTCCCGGGCTGTCGTGGCGTGCGGTGATGGGCACGACGCCGGTCCTGCTGACCAGTCCCAGTGTGGGTTTGACCCCCACGGTCGAGGTCATGCTCGCCGGGCACACGATCGAGCCGCCGGTGTCGGTACCGATCGTCACCGCGGCCAGGCTCGCCGCCGCGGACGTCGCCGAGCCGCTGGAGGAGCCGCAGGGGCTGCGGTCAAGGACGTAGGGGTTGCGGGTCTGGCCGCCGGTGGAGCTCCAGCCCGCGATGGCGGCCGAGGAGCGGAAGTTGGCCCACTGCGTCATGTTCGCCTTGCCGAGGATCACGGCTCCGGCCTCGCGCAGCCGCCGTACCAGGAAGGCGTCCTTGTCCGGGCGGGCGGCCAGCAGGGCGGTGGAGCCTGCCGTGGTGGGCTGCCGGTCGGCGGTGTCCATGTTGTCCTTGAGCAGGACCGGGATGCCCTCCAACGGTCCGCGCGCCTTGCCGGAGCGGCGTACGGCGTCGCTGCGGCGGGCCAGGGCCACCGCGTCCGGATTGACGGTGACCACCGCACCGAGGCGGGGGTTCAGCTCCTTGATGCGCCGCAGGTAGGCCTGGGTCAACTGCTCGGAGGTCATCCGTTTGCCGTTCATGGCCTGCTGCAGATCAATGATCGTGGCCCGGTCCAGGTCCACGTTCTGCGCGAAGGCCGGCCGGGCCTCGTCGGCGTGTGCGGCCAGTGGGGTGGCCAGGCAGATCGAGGCGAGGGCGGCGGCGACCGCCGTACGGCGCAGCGGGATGGCGATGGAGGGGCGCATGGTGCTTCCTTGTCACGGCTGAAGGGATCGCGCGGCCGGGGATGATCACCAGCGCACGTGGTGCGGCCTTTTGGCCTATGTCCAGAACCCTACGAACGGGATCTTGCCGTGACGACGTTGCAGGCTGCCAAGCCTCCGGTAGTGCCTGCCATACCGCCGGTGTGGCGTCAGGCCTGCTCAGCAGCGATGAAACGGGCAGGCGGGAGGCACCGGGCGGCTCGCCGCGAACGCGGCCTGCGAGCCGTTCCGGCGACGGCCGCCTCCGGGAGCCGCCGTGACGTTCAGCTTTCCAGGTAGTGCAGGACGGCGGCGACTCTGCGGTCGACCTGGTCGGTGGGGGCGAGGTCGAGCTTGGCGAAGATGCTGCGGATGTGCTTCTGCACGCCGCCGTCGGTCACCACCAGGCGCTGGGCGATGGCGGTGTTGCCCAGTCCTTCGGCCATGAGGGCCAGCACCTCGCGCTCGCGGGCGGTCAGCCGTTCCATCGGGGCGTGGCGGCGGGTGAACAGCTGGGCGATCACCTCGGGGTCCATCGCCGTCCCACCCTCGGCCACGCGGTGCAGGGCGTCCAGGAACTCCTCCACCTTGCCCACGCGCTCCTTGAGCAGATACCCCACCCCACGGGTCCCCTCGGCCAGCAGGTTCGTGGCGAAGGCCTGCTCGACGTAGGCCGACAGGACCAGCACCGCCAGGTCGGGGTGCAGCCGCCGGGCTTCGACGGCGGCCCTGATGCCCTCGTCGGTGTGGGTGGGCGGCATGCGCACGTCCACCACCGCCACATCAGGCCGGTGCTCGGCGACCGCGGCCAGGAACCCGTCGGGTTCCGAGGCCGCGGCCACCACCTCGAATCCCTCGCCGGTCAGCAGCAGCACCAGGCCCCGGCGCAGCAGCGCGTCATCCTCGGCGATCACGATCCGCACGGCAACTCCACTTCGATGGTTGTCGGCCCGCCCCGCAGGCTGGTCAGCGTGATGGTTCCGTCGTGTGCTTCGACCCGGCGGCGGATACCGCCCAACCCGGTGCCACCGGCTTCCGCGGCCCCGCCCTTGCCGTCGTCGCTCACCACCACGCGCAGCAGGCCGCCGTCGCGGCGCACCTCGACCAGGGCTTTCCGCGCGCCGCTGTGTTTCGCCACGTTGGTCAGCGCTTCGGCGACGACGAAGTAGGCGGTGGTCTCCACCGACAGCGGCAGTTGCCCCAGGTCGTCGGCGGTCAAGGCGCACGGGACCGCGCTGCCCGCGGCCAGCGCGCTCAGCGCCCCGGACAGTCCTCTGTCCTCCAGGATGGGCGGCAGGATGCTGCGGACGACCCCGCGCAGTTCGGTCACCGCCTGCTCGGCGGCGCTCTGCGCCTCGTCGAGCGCCGCCCGCGGCCCGTCGAGCGCCAGACCCGACGCCGCCGCTTCCCTGGCCAGCGCCCGCTTGGCCACGGCGACCGTCACCACGACGGCGACCAGCCGGTTCTGCGCGCCGTCGTGCAGCGCCCGCTCGATCCTGCGCAGTTCGGCCGCGTGCGCCTGCAGGGCGCCCGCGCGCGTCGCGGTGAGCCGGGCGACCTGCCGCGACAGGTCGATCGACGGATGCGGGCGCAGTAGCCGTACGCCGGGCAGCGCCTGCAACCTGGCCATCCGCGGGGCGAGCATGACGGCGATCACCTGGACGACCACGGCCACCAGGGCGGCCACCAGCACCGCGGGAAACGTGGTGATCGGCAGGTCGAAGCTGGTGACCTGATTCTCCCGTGGCACCAGACCCCACCAGAAGGGGAACGTCGCATCCCGCAGGGTCATCGTCGGCATCAGAACGGCGATGACGCCGAGCACCAGCCCCAGCGTGCCATGCGTGGCCACCCAGCGCAGGTCGCGAAAGGTCGCCGGGTCGCGGCGGGCGGTGCGCATCCTGGCCGTCCAGCCCGACGCCGTGTCCTGTTGCAGGTAGGGGGTGACGACCTCCAGCCCCCAGCGGTTGAGCCGGCCACGTTCGCGTTCGGCCACCGCCCTGGTCAATGCCAGCATCGGCGGGATCATCAGCAGCCCCACCCCCACGAGGCAGGCCGCGGAAACCATGATCCAGAAGGTGAGGACCATGAAGGCGAGGATCGCGGTGCCCAGACCTCCCGCCAGGCGCTCCAAAGCCTCGAAGGCGTCCCTGCTCATTTCCCTCACCCTAGGCTGGGGCGAGGACCGTTTCATTCCCCCCTGCACTACCATCGACTCGGTAGGCTACGGCATTTCCCCAGGTAGGAACAGTTTCTAGGCTTATCGGCATGAACGACTCCCACCGCGTCACACCTGCCGGCCAGCCGTGGCCGTCCGCATCGCCGTCCGCACCCTCCCACCGGTCCCGGCCACCGCGCGGCGGCACCGCGCTCCGCGTGAGCCTGTGGCTCGGCTTCACCGTGTGCGCCGTCATCAATATCATCGGCAACAGCGTCGGCGGCGTCGCCAAGGGGGTCGGCATGGTCGCCGGGATCATCTCCGTCGGCTTCGTCGTGGCCCTGATCGCCCACCACTACGCCAGGCGTCGTCCCTGAACGTCGTCACCCTCAGCGACGTCACCGAGAAGCACGGCGGCCTGTCGCCCTGATTTCGATTTCCGCTCTTCAGTCGGGCGAGCTGAGCTCGAACCAGATAACGGTTCCCATGGAGTCACGCTGGAAGCCCCATTGGGTGGCGAGGCTGTTGACGAGTGCGAGTCCCCGTCCACCGGTGGCGTCCAGTCCCGAGTTCCTCGGACAAGGGATCTTCAGGGAGCCGGGATCCTGGACGGTGATCAGCACGCCGTGGACGACGAAGGACACCGTGACGAGGAACTCACTCGGACCGGAGACCAGCCCGGTGGGGTGTTCGACGGCGTTGGTGGCGAGCTCGCTGGTGAGGAGCATCGCGTCGTCGCGAAGCGGATGACTGTCCCCGAGCATCTCGGCGACGAAGTTCCGTGCGGGCCTGACCTGATCGGGCGTCGCCTTGAAGCGTCGGGAGATCACCGGATGGTCCGGGGGTGCCAGGTTCCGGTGCGGTGACCAGCCCAGGTCCGGGCGAGACAGGTCCACAGCGTCATAGGCCGTCGTGCGGGGCCAATCAGCGAACGCGCCCATGAGCATGGCCAGAAGCCGTGCCGCCACCTTCATCACTCCTTTCGGTCACGTTCTCGATGGTTCTCGGGCGCGGCGCCGGGAAAACCGCCTCACGACCCCCGCCGGGAACGGGGCGAAGCCGTCGTGCGGCGCGCGGGTAGGGATCGAGGTGAGGACGACAGTCCTCGATCCGCTGGATCCGTACGGCCAGCTCGCCGAGGGTGGCGGCGTCGACCAGGCCGATTCGCCGTCGGCACCAGATGGGGGAGAGCGCCCACCAGCGCCCTGTGGCCACGCCGTACCAGAGGCACCAGCCGGTGAACCGCAACGACAGCGCGCGCACCGCCTCCCGGAGTACGGCATTCGCGTCGCCCGGCCTCGCCACGGAGTCGCCCTGCCTTGTGACGGAGTCGCCCGGCCTCACGACGGAAGGGCCACGCCGACCTCGGGACGGATCGCCGCTGTCCATCGCCGCGGGCGAAGGGCCGCTCACACCGTCACCGCCTCTCGGTACGGTTCGCGCCTGCCGTACGAGGGGGGCGGGTTGCGCTCGTACGGCACGGCGGCTGCCACGGCCGGTCGTGAGCGGCGTCCTCGGCTCCCCGGGCTCGCCGGGGGAACTGTGGAGGGGCGGAGCCTCAGCGGATGCGCGGGCATGGTGACGGGCGGTCGGCCGCACAACCCGAGGCGGCGTCGTGCCGTCATGCGGGCACGCACCTGGGCGGGGGTCGGCTGATCCCAGAGGTGGTCGGGGCGATGCGGCAGGCTGGCCGCGTCATGGGCGTACGGCGGATGACCGCACCACCGACAACCAAGCGGCGATGGCGGCTGCTCGGCATGCCAGCGAATCCGAACGATCCTGACGGCCCTACCAGGGGTGGACACGGGTCATACCCTCCTGTGCGATCACGGCTCTACCGCGCGGCACCACTCACCCGGTGGAGCCGCCTCCTGTGGACTTCGATCTGGTCGTGACGCCGGAGGATCATCTGCCTGACGCTCTCCAGCGGTTCATGGATCGTGATCCGGAGGGAACGGCGTCCCGACCGGGTGATGGGGGTTTCGCCTGGCATCTCCGCCGCCATCTTCACTCACAGTCAGCGACGGTATGACTACAGAAAGGCGTCGACATCAATGCCGTTGATACTTTGGCGCAGGCGCGGGCCAAGCCCGCTGTGGCGGGTTACCTTGACGTCATGGCCTACTCGGATCCGGCGGCTGAGAGCGTGGGAACGCGTGTACGTCGCGCCCGTAAGCGCATGGGCATCACCCAGCGTGAGCTGGCCCGGCGCGTCGATCGCGCACAGTCCTGGGTGTCGGGAGTCGAGAACGACAGCATCCCTCTGGACTCCATCGCGCTGATCAACACTCTCGCCCGCACCCTGCGCGTGCACCCCAACGAGCTCACCGCGCGTCCCTACCGGGGAGACACCCCGGCCGAGGACCGAGGCCATTCGGCGATCCCCGAGATCCGCCGCCAACTGGAGCGCTACGACCTCGATTCCGAATGGGACGACAAGGTCCGCCCGTTGCCCGAACTCCGCGCCGCAACCGATCGCGCGCGCTGGCTACGGCGAGAGGCGCGCTACGCCGAACTGGCGGACGAACTACCGGCTTTGCTGTCGGAGCTTCAGGCGGCGACGCATCTGTACGGCGAGCCCGACCGAAGCGCGGCCTTCAAGTTGCTCGGGGTGGCTTATCTGGCGGCCGACTCGGTGGTCTACAACTTGGGCTATGCCGATCTCTCGCTGATCACCACCAACCGGGTGCGCTGGGCGGGAGAACGCGCGGGAGATCCTTACCACGGAGCCGTGTTCGCCTATCTGCGAGTACGAAGTCTGTGGGCCAGCACTTCATGGAACGACGCGCTCGCCGTACTCGACACGGCGTGCGCGAGCATCGAGGACGAGTACGTCGACGGCCAAGCCGAAGCGCTGGCCGTCTGGGGCGGACTCCAACTGCGAGCCGCGATCACCGCCGCTCGCAAGAACGACGCCGATGAGGCCTGGTCACGCCACCGGCTCGCGGCCGAAGCGGTTACCCGCCTCGGGTCACGCCAGCGCACCAACTACTACGATCTGTCCACCAACCAGGCCAACGTCGACATCCACGGTGTCGCCGTCGCCGTCGAACTGGGTGACGGACCGCAGGCCGTACAGCGGGGAGAGGCAGTCCGCCTTCCGAAAGAAGTGCAGGCCGGCCGCGCCGGGCACCACCATCTCGACCACGCCCGAGGGTTGCTGTGGTGTGGCAAACGAGAAGCGGCGCTGACCGAGCTGGAGCGCGCCGAGAAGGTCGCCCCCCTGCTCATCCGCAACCACCCGATGGCTCAGCAGGCCGTACGGACCCTCCTGGACCTCGAGCGCTACAGCTACCGCGAACGCATCCGCCGCCTGGGCGTACGCATGCACATCCTTTGATGCTTCATATCGGTGACATCTGCTCCGAAGGCATCGGAGGACGCCAAGGCTGATTGCTGTCGATCGGGTCAGTGCAGAGGATCGCCTGATTCGGGGGCAGGTCGTCGCTGACATCGACTACTGAGGGAGCACCGGGTACGGTCGCGCGTACCGGTTGCAACTCCGGCATCGATGGGGAGTGGCTGACTCCTTCGACTGCGCCGATGCCGCCCTTCACCTGGCATCCGTCGCTCGTGCGGATCCCACGCGAATGGCGATCTGGGGTACGAGTGCTGGCGGCTACACCGTTCTGTGCGCGCTGGTGATGACTGACGTCTTCACTGCGGGGATTGCCAGATCCGCGGTAGCGGACCTCAAGGCGTGGGGCAGCGCGACCCCGAAGTTCCAGGCTCATCACGCAGAGCTGCTCGGCAGTGATCATTGCTGTGAGATGGCTGGATCAGGGGCCGGAGTCCGATGTCCCCTGCTCCTGATCCATGGAGATGAAGATCTTGTGACTCCTCTGAACCAGATCCAGGACTTCGCTCAGTGCCTGGCTGGCCACAGCTCATGTCTGCTCGTCGTCCCCGGAGCAGGACACACCCTGCGAATGCCCTCAGATGTTCGCCATGTTCTCTGCGCAGAGCTGGAATACCTTCAATTGACGCAGACGGCGGACACAGCGGCCTAGTTCAGCTACTGTGCGGCTCTGTTGTACACGATCAATCCCTCTGCCGGAGGATGAGTGCTGGACGTTGGTGGGGATGCGGGAGATCTTCCACATCCTGATGACCCGGAACTGCTCGAACTCATTCGAGAGCGAGAGGTCCGCGAGGCGTACCGTTTTCTCTACGAGCGCCGAGAGAACCCGCCCACGATGGCGGAATGGCGGCAGCACGCGGGGCAAGCCTTGGGCAAGGTTGACGCCAACGAGCAGACAGACCGCCGACTCCGTGATCTTCGTAAGCAATTTGTTGTCGAGACTGTCCGGAGAAGGAGCAGTAACCCTGTCTACCTGCTACGAGGTAGAAACCCGGTCGCGGTTGACGCCTCTCCCATCTCCTCTCGGATGGAGGCCGAGGTCTACGCCATCATGGGGGCCTACTGCCGGATGTGCGGTGCCAGCCCCCAGGACGGGATCAAGCTGCAGGTCGATCACAAGATCCCGCTGTCATGGGGCGGCGAGACCGTCTTGGAGAATCTCCAGCCGCTGTGCACGCGGCACAATCATGGCAAGCAGGCCTTTTTCGAGACACTTGATGCGATCGGTGCTGAGATCCGTTACGCAGCGAGCCAGCCCACGGTCTGGCATCGGATCGGTGAACTTCTGAAAGGGCTACACGCTCACGGTCGGCGAACCTCTGCAGAGCTGGTCGCTCTTGTCGCTGGTGAGGGATACGGCGGCGACCCTGCTCGCCGTCTCAGAGATTTGCGAAAACCACTTGGCTGGAAGATCAAGGCGCGCATGCACAAAGAGGGACATCGGACGCTTACCGAGTACGAACTCATCTCCTGGCAGCCGTGGCCTTTGGAAGGTCCGGAGGAAGCGGTCCGCCGTTACGAGCAGGAGCGTAAGAGACGTCGGCGAGCAACGCCATGATGGCGATTATGTCCGTATATTGAGCTATTTATCGGAGTAGTCGGCTACATTCGCTGCATGATCAACGATCTGCTGCCTGGTGTTGTCGCGCCCGATCCAGAACTGGAAGCTGTACTCGCCCACTTGATGGCCGCTGACCAGGACGGTACTCGGATAGCCAGGGCGATCCGACGGACCTTCGACATGCTTCTCGACGGGCAGCACACCGGCCGCTTCCGGTGGGAGCAGCTGCACAAGACCGAGAAGACTCACTGCGGCACTCTGATTGAGATCAACCTTCAGCGTGAGTTCGGCTTCGCTGATGGGGCAGTGCTTGACTACTCGATCGGCGGCGTCGAGGTTGACTGCAAGTACTCCCAGAAGCTGGGGGAGTGGATGATCCCGCCAGAGGCTGTCGGCAGGATCCTTCTCGGTCTCTGGGCGAACGACAAGGACGGCCGCTGGAGTGCAGGCCTGGTCCGCGCAAGTGAGGAGCGCCTGAACCCTGGTGCCAACCGGGACGCCAAAAGGACCTTGAGCAAGCAGGGCCGTACGACGATCCGCTGGCTCTTCAAAGGTGCCCCGCTACAAGAGAACGTCCTGCTGCGTATCCCTGACGAGGACATCGGCGTGATCTTCCGGTCAACAAGTGGGCAGCAGCGAGTCAACGAGCTGTTCCGGCGGGCGCAGGGGCATCCCATCAGCAGGACGGTGGTGGCCACCGTAGCCATGCAGGAGGACTACATGAAGCGTGTCCGTGGCAACGGGGGCGCACGCAGTGCTCTTCGCCCGGAAGGCATCGTCATCTTCGGGCAGTACAAAAACCACGTGCAGGCGGCTGTCGTTCTTGGTCTGCCTGCGCCGGGCCCTGGAGAGTCCGTGAGCGTACGGCTCACACGCCGACGTACACACCATGGGGCTCAGCCATATGTAGAGCTGGACGCAGAGCAGTGGGTAGTTGCCCGACATGACGATCCTGTCGAACTCGCCCCGCTTCTCCCTAACATCGGCCCACTGTAACGGCCCGCCAGTTACCTTGCGTAGCGGGATCGTACAGCAGCATCTATTACCCTAAATTAGGGCGCATTGGATACGCTCCCAGCGTGGGGGACAAAGATCACATAGTGCCGTTCGCTGATCTAGCGATGGCCGATCTCGTGTTGGACGCGGTCTACGCGGGCGGCACTGCAGGCAACATCTCTGATGACCCCCTCTCCCGCCTTCTGCCTGGAGTCGGTAATCAAGGGGGGTTCCGCTTCAACGTCTCGAAGCAAGGGCGGGATGTCCGTTTCGTCGCTCTGTTTACGACTGGTGCTGAACTTGACTGGCCGGACACACTCGATCCCCAGACGGGAGTGTTCACTTACTACGGCGACAATCGTCATCCGGGCAAGGAACTGCACAAGACCCCACGTCGTGGCAACGAGCTGCTCCGTGACGCCTTCGAGTGGAGTCACGGAGCAGCTCGTGTCAGGGTTCCACCGTTCTTCCTCTTTGAGAAGGCTGCACCCACGGGACGCGACATCCGTTTCCGTGGCCTTCTCGCTCCGGGCGGTGCTGCGCTCACCTCTGATGACGAACTCCAGGCAATTTGGCGCTCAACCCGCGGTGTACGGTTCCAGAACTACCGCTCACGCTTCACTGTTCTGGACGTTTCCAAGATTCCTCGCCTCTGGATCGCTGATCTTGTGACGGGTGATCCCTTGGGGTCCAACTGTCCTGCCCCGTGGCGAGAGTGGGTGGAAGCGCGCACTTACCAGACCATGCTTGCTCCGTCCACGACAACTGTGCGTAGCAAGGCGGAGCAGCAGCCTGATGTCGTCGGTAAACGCATGGTCGCCGCCATCCACAGCTACTTCTCCGGTCGTCCGCATGACTTTGAAGCCTGTGCAGTTGAGATCTGGCGGATGATGGCTCCTGCGACTGGTGCGTGTGACGTCACTCGGCACAGTCGGGATGGTGGACGGGACGCGGTCGGTGAGTATCTGCTTGGTCCAGTTGCTGATCGGGTGGCAGTTGAGTTTGCGCTCGAGGCCAAGTGCTACGCCTTGGACAGCTCTGTAGGGGTCAAGGAGGTCGCCCGCTTGATCTCCCGGATCCGGCATCGCCAGTTTGGTGTGTTCGTCACCACGTCATACTTCAACAAGCAGGTCTACGACGAGGTTCGTGCTGACGCACATCCGATTGTCATGATCTGTGCCCGAGACATTGCTGACGTCCTGCGTGGTCACGGGTACGGTGATGTGCATGCCGTACAGGGGTGGCTTGATCACCGGTTTCCGGCGCCTCCTGGAGTGGGACCTGTATAGCTCCTGGCCTAAGTGATCATGGTCTTTGCTGGCGATCCTGCCATGGTCATCACGCGCTCCCAGCAGTTTCGTCAGTCACTTGCGTTAATATCGCTCACATGTTCGGGGTAGGAGTTCAGTGCTGCAATCACCGCTTCCACGGCGGTGGGCAGCGATTCGTGCTCCCAGAGGCGGACCACCTGCCAGCCCGCAGCTTCGAGGGCCGCGTTGACCGTCTGGTCGCGCTCCATGTTCCGGCGCAGCTTGGGCGTCCAGTACCACTCGTTGGTGGTCGGCTGCCGTCCATGCTCCGGGCAGACATGCCAGAAACAGCCGTCCACGAAGACCGCGACCTTGCGGGCTGTGAAGACGATGTCCGGCTTGACCTTCACGCTCTCGAGGTCGAGTCGGAAGTCCTTCCGGTAGCGATAGCCGAGCCGGTGCAGCGCACTGCGCAGCACCACTTCAGGCTTGGTGTTCGCCCTGCGGTTGGCCTGCATGTTGCGCGATCGCCCCTCATTGAGCGGGGCAGGGTAAAGCCCTCGCTCGTGGGCCTGCTTGCGGGCTTGGACCCTCTTGTGGTCAGACACATCCGTTCCGATGGGCGCATGGTTCCCTGTCTTCTCCGCGAAGATACAGCTGCCAACTCGTCCGCGTCGCATCCAGACAACGAAAGGGGTCCCTGTGACCGAGCAACCACTTCGCGTCATTGAGATCTGTGCTGGGGCTGGCGGACAGGCTCTCGGTCTTGAAAAAGCGGGCTTCGAGCACGAGCTCGCCATTGAGCTGGATGAGAACGCGGTCAACACGTTGCGCCACAACCGGCCTGGCTGGAAGGTGGTCCAAGGAGATGTTGCAGATCCCAATGTCTGGAATCCTGCTGACTACGCTCCGGGTCTTGATCGCCGTCCTGTTGACCTCCTTGCCGGCGGAGTTCCCTGCCCGCCGTTCACCATCGCAGGCAAGCAGCTCGGGGCCACCGACGAACGGGATCTTTTCGCCTGGGCAGTCGAACAGGTCAAAGTCGTCCAGCCTCGTGCCCTGCTACTAGAGAACGTCCGCGGACTGAGCATGCCTCGCTTCGCCGGTTACCGCCAGCACGTGCTGGATCGGCTCCGTGAGTTCGGCTACGCCGCAGAATGGCGCTTGCTGCAGGCCTCTCAGTACGGCGTCGCGCAGCTGCGACCTCGGTTCGTGCTTGTCGCTATGGCTCCTGACGACTTCGCGCATTTCTATTGGCCCGAGCCTGTCGGCGAACCTCCCACAGTGGGAGAGGTTCTGTTGCCGCTTGTCTCCGCCAACGGGTGGAAGGGGGCAGAGGACTGGGCAGAGAAGGCCAATGCCATCGCTCCGACCGTCGTTGGTGGCTCCAAGAAGCACGGTGGTGCCGACCTCGGGCCTACCCGGGCCAAGCGCGCTTGGGCGGAGATGGGGGTCGATGCCCTAGGGGTTGCCAACCATGCGCCTGGCCCAGACGACGAGTTCCCGGTGGGGCCCAAGCTCACCTGTGAGATGGTCGCCCGGATTCAGGGTTGGAACGATGATGAGTTCCAGTGGGCTTTCACTGGCAAGAAGACCTCGACCTACCGGCAGATCGGCAATGCTTTCCCGCCTCCGGTAGCCAAAGCGCTCGGTGTTGCTATCGCCGCCGCACTCAACCGGACGGTAGAACGACAGGAGCGTGACCCAGACAGGGAGCATGACGAGATCTACCGCGTGCTCCGAAAGTCTGGCGACTTCATGACTGCCGCTCAGATCGCTCGTGCTCTCAAGCGGACCTTGGAACTCCACGAGCTGGAGCGTCGGATCAGCCTCCTTGGACGTGACTTCCACATTGATATCAGCAACGGTAAAGCGGCCACGGCCTACAAGCTGGGCCAGTTCAAGGCATTCCTTGGCCAAGACGACCACATTCGCCACGACCAGTTCGACTTGCATCGATCGAAGATCAGCTAACCTCTTCGTTTGATTTCGGGCTAGCTTGGCGCCTTCCATGGACTTTCGGGTTTCAATGTGATGTATTTATCGATCTCTAACATATCGCCGTTGCTGGCGGGTTCGCCTCGTGTGTCTGGGTGCGTAGTCGTTATTACTTGAAGTCATGGGGAACGCTCTGAGCGCAGGAGTGCGGCAGATCTGTCATTGACACGGATCATCCTGGCGCAGTTGCGGGCTATTTAGCGTCGGCTCGCGCTCTATCTGCGACGGTCGTTTCGCCTGCTTTGGAGAACTCTGGCTGCATTTCGGCGCGTTCATTTTCCTGTCCACCAAAGATGGTGCTCCAGTTTTTCTAGAGTGCAACCCAACGAGCAGTGATGGCTGGAGGATGTCACCAGGTGCCGATTGCTGCAGCCACGGCTGATCTACTCCTGGAGAAATCGACGTGACCGCTCATGGCATGTCCGGCCTTAACGTACGGCTCCGCCGCACCCTGGCCGATCAGCTCGCCCGATCCGGTTGTCTGCGCAGCCCGGCATGGCGGGACGCGGTCGAGGCCGTGGCGCGTGAACGGTTTCTCGGTTCCGCGATCGCCAGGGCTACCGAGCACGGCGATCGGTGGGAAGTGCTACGTCCCGAGGAGATGACCACGGACGAGTGGCTGGAGCTCGTCTACCGCGACGAGACATGGGTGACGCAGGTTGACGGGGTCATGGCCGAGGATGCGTACGGCCTCATCCAAGGGGCTCCCACCTCGTCCTCGACACTGCCCGGCCTGGTCGTACGGATGCTGGAGGCCGCGCGAATCTCCGAGGGTGACAAGGTGCTGGAAGTCGGCACGGGCGCACACCGGGTACTCCACCGCGCTGATGTGTCACCGGCTCGGCTCCAACGCCGTGACCTCGATCGAATACGACTCGGCTGTGGCCGGCCGGGCCCGTGACGCGCTCGCCGCCGCCGGATACACGCCCACACTCGTGACCGGTGACGGTCTCGCGGGCTATGACAAGAACGCCGAGTACGACCGGCTGATCGCCACCTGCTCGGTGCGCTACATCCCGTTCCCCTGGCTGTGGCAGGTCCGCGACGGCGGCACGATCACCGTCCCTCTGTCCGGGTGGATGTACGGCAACGCGTTCGCGCACCTCACGCTCGACGACGACGGCACCGCGAGTGGGCGGTTCCTGGAGGACGACGTCTACTTCATGACGGCTCGCTCGCACGGCCCGCCGCCGATGGCGACTCCTTACCTCGGGATCGGAGAGAGGAGAAGCAGCCGCGTGGATCCGCGGGTTCTGGACGAGGCGGCCGGACTGTTCGTCGGGCAACTGGCCGCGCCGTCGGCGATGAAGCTGGGCGGTGGTGACGAGGTCGTCCTGCTGGACGTGGCCACCGGTTCGCAGGCAACCACAAAGCCTGATCCGGAAGGCGGGTGGATGGTTCGCCAGCACGGTCCCCTGCGGTTGTGGGACGCGGTTGAAGACGCCGTCTTGGCCTGGCAGAACGCCGGGTCTCCGCACCAGTCCGCGTACGGGCTCACTGTGACGAGGGATCGCCAGTACGTCTGGCTGGGTGAACCCGACGGGCCGAGCTGGGATCTCCCTGTCTGAGCGACGCCGAGGTGCACATGCAGCCGTTGTGGAAACCTATTTCTGAGTCTTCTCCGCAGGGTAGTCGCGGTAGATCACGGGCTTCTTCTCCTTGCCGGGGAAGATCATGATCAATAGTCGGACGGTGGCATCGGGGGCGTCGATGTTCTCCTCTACGGTCTTGCGGCCTCGGACGTGGACGCGAACCCGGTAGTTTCCAGGGCCACCGGCCGCGAGGTCGGGAAGCTGTTCGCTGTAACCGTCCACGATGTTCAGGACTCCTGTCGCGGTTTTGTCGTCGACCTCGACGACCTGCTTCCAGCCGCAGGTCTCCACCGGTGGACGGCGCCGGTAGGACTCGCCCGTCACGCACGCGTGGCCGACCTCGTCCGCGGTCCAGACGTCCAGTGCGCCGGGCCCGCTGCCGACCAGGTCGGCGACCATTTTTCCGGTCTGTCCGCCCTCGTTTCCCTCGTCCCACGCGTTGATGTTCCAGAACTCCGTCCACATGGTGGCGTGGGCCTGCCGTACTGGCTTGATCTTCGGCCGGTAGCGGGGATGGGCGGAACAGCGCCGCCTGCTGTACCGCGATCCGGCAGGCGTTGCCACACGTCGTTCTCGTCGTCGGCCATTTCCACCTGGTCGCGCTTGCCAACAGGGCGCTCACCGCGGTGCGTCAGCGCGTCACCCGGCAGGAACGCGGGCGCCGGGGCCGGGCGAGCGATCCGGAATGGGTCAACCGGCGCCGCCTGCTACGCGGCCGTGAACACCTGCCGGAGCGCGCTTTCGCCCGGATGTTGATTCCCAGGTCTTTCACGACCGAGGCGATCGATTTGCCGGACTCCCGCACGATACGCACCGCGCACGCACGAACCTCCGGATCGAAACTGCGTCTGGTCTCTCCCATGCTCCGACCTCCCCCTTAGGTCAGGTCTCCACGTTACGAGGGGAAGCTCAGCGATCACCGCGCCAGGAGACCATCCTCCTGTGACATGGATCACCTTTCAGCTATGACATGGATCACCTGTCAGCTATGACATAGATCACCTGTCGGCGTCGACCTGAGGTGATCTATCGTTCCGATTGCCGCAAAGATCATCCTTTGAGTCCTTTGGAGGATTATGTCTCCCCTCAAGCGTGCCCTCGGGGCCCTCAGCCTTGCCTTCGCGGTGACCGCGAGCGCCGGTTTGATCGGCTCCCCCGCCAACGCGAGCACCACCGCGACCTGGTACTGGGTTGGCACCTACCCCGGAACCTCGGCCGGCCTGTACAGGTGCCACGCTGACGGCAAGCAGTATGACGTCCCCCATCAGTGCTTCTACATCGGGGAAGGCGGCCTGAACGAGTATCACCTCTGGGTGAAGTACTAAATCCGAAAGCTCGACGTTAAAGAAGATCATGCTTCTGGCCCGCAGCAATGACTGGTCTTCAGATAACGCCCGCCTTTGATCGTCACTAAGGGCACACCTCGCCGCTGCCCGGCATAAGCCGGGCAGTGGCTTGTGGGGCGGTGAGGTGGACCAGTTCCGTGAGGACCGTGCCCAGAGGGGCGTCGAGGGTGAGGGTGGCGTAGGGGTCGCCGCGGGTTTCGCCCTGGTTGACGATGGCCACGGGGATGCCGAGCTTCGCGGCGTGCAGGACGAACCGGCGCCCTGACATCACCGTCAACGACGACCCGAGGACCAGGAGCAGGCGTGCCCTCTCCACGAGGGCGTAGCACTCGCGCACCCGCTCCACCGGGACGGTCTCCCCGAAGAAGACGACGTCGGGTTTCAACATCCCTCCGTCGCACACCTGACATTCGACCACGTGGAACCCGGCGACCTCCTCATCCCCCAGTTCGACGTCGCCGTCCGGGTTGATCGTGGTGGCCCGGGTGCCGAACTGTGGGTTCGCCTGTGTCAGGCGATGATCGATCTCTTCGCGCGAGGTCGAGTCGCCACAGTTCAGGCAGACCACCTGGTGCAGGCTGCCGTGCAGTTCGACGACCGCGTCGGCGCCGCCCGCCTGGTGCAGGCCGTCGACGTTCTGCGTCACGATGCCGACCAGCAGGCCCCGCTGCTGGAGGCGCGCGACCGCGCGGTGGCCGTCGTTCGGCGTCGCCCGGCTCATCGTCCGCCAGCCGACATGGCTGCGGGCCCAGTAGCGCCGCCTGGCCGCCGGGTCGCCGACGAATGTCTGGTAGGTCATCGGGGTGTGCCGGGTCAGGGACCCGCTCGGCCCCCGGTAGTCGGGGATCCCCGACTCCGTCGACATCCCGGCCCCGCTCAGCACGACGACGTCACCCGCGGCCAGCAGCTCCGCCAGCATGCTCCTGTCCTCGCTCACCTCTCCATGGTGCCCCACCGCGTGCGCCGGGGTGTCAGGCAGCCTCGCGCCCCGGGGACACGCGATCGCATTGGTGCAGGTTCCGCAACCCCGGCGATGGTGCCGCTTTCGGGCTTACTTGGATTCGACCCGTCCGAGCGGATCGGGTCCGGCCGCCAGCGCGTCACGCGCCGCCTGCCAGGCAGAATCCCCGGGGTAGAACTGGGCGCGGAGGTAGGCCCAGGTGAGCCGCTGGACCGCGGACACTCGCCCGGGGTTCTCGTCCGTGGTCTCGGCGACGTCATATCCGGAGATCCCGCCGAGCCCGTGCTCCGCGTCGAACAGGGTGAGCAGGGACTTGGGGCCAGGGGAGAGGAAGTACGGATCGGCGGGCCAGTCCGGGCCCCGAACCGTCAGGTGGGCGGAGGCGTCCTTGTCGCCGACGACCACGAGTGCGGGCGTCGTCATCTTGGAGAAATCCGTGGTCAGGAGGAAGGAGTAGTTCTTGGCCACGAACTCGGTGAGGGCATCGCCGCCTCTGCCGGGCGCGGCAAGCAGCACACCGGCTGTGATCCGGGGGTCGGCCAGGTTCACTTCCGTTCCGTCGTGGGGGTCGGTGAGCCGCGCACCCAGCAGCAGGCTCGCGGTGTGGCCGCCCATCGAGTGCCCCGCCACGGCGATCTTACTTCGGTCCAGGCGGCCGAGGAGTTGCGGGACGGCGGCCTCGATCTCGTCGAGCCGGTCGAGGATGTGCTTCATGTCCGCGGCCCGCGAGCGCCAGTACATCGGCGCCTCGGGGACGTCGGAATTCAGGTTCAGCGTCGTCGAGCTCAGATGGGTGGGCTGGATCACGACGAAGCCGTGTGCCGCCCAGTGGTTGGCGAGGGGGGCGTAGCCGTTCAGTGAGGAGAGGTTGTTCGAATGGCCCTGACCGTGCGAGAGGAGGATGATCGGCAGCTCGCTTCCGGTCATGGGCGCGGAGACGCGCATCCGCAGGTCCACGGCGCGGCCGGGAGTCGGCAGCACTACCGGACTGACCGACAGGACAGGAGCGGGCTCACCGACGGCCTCGTCCGTGATCGCGATGGCTGATTCGCTCATAGGAAGGTCTTCCTCGCTGTTTCGTGGTCGATGTGGCCAGGTTGACGCGCCGCAGGCCGTTGTCGAGCTTGCGTGGCGACAACGCGTGGCTTGGTTGACGGTCCCCGCTCTGACATCATGGGAAAGCGGGACATCGTCCCGTTTGACGATATGGGACATTGTCCCGTTTAGCAATCCCGGTAGCGGAGGGAACGGCGCGATGAACGACAGCGACGGGGGCGCAGGGCGCGCGGCCCGGCCCAAGCGGGCAGACGCCCAGCGCAACAAGTCGAATCTGCTCGACGCAGCCGCCGCGATCTTCGTCACGTCAGGCGTGGAAGCGCCGATCCGCGACATCGCGGCCAAGGCCGGCGTCGGGACGGCCACGATCTACCGACATTTCCCGACGCGGGCGGATCTCATCATCGCCGTCTACCGGCACCAGGTCGAAGCCTGCGCCGAGGCCGGCCCGACCCTGCTGACCAACGCCGATTCTCCGTTCGCGGCACTCCGTCAGTGGGCCGACCTCTTCGTTGATTTCCTGGTCACGAAGCACGGACTCGCCAACGCGCTGCAGTCGGACAGCGGCGGCTTCGACGCGCTGCACGCCTACTTCCTCGACCGCTTGGTGCCCGTGTGCGCGCAGTTGCTCGACGCCGCAGTCGACGCCGGCGAAATCAGGCCCGGTACGCACGCCTACGAACTGATGCGCGGCATCGGCAACCTCTGCATCGGACATGACAGCGATCCGCGCTATGACCCTCGCCGATTGGTCGAACTGCTCCTCCAGGGACTACGGCGACCGCGGTCATCCTGATGTCGACGACGCTCGATGCCCCTTCGACCGACTTCCGACCGGTGACCTTCGTCGTCACGACAGGCGTATTCGGATCGTTTACGTCCTGCGGTGAGACGGGGCCAGGCGTACGGCGAGGGCCTGGCCCCGCCGTCTACGCTCCGGCGGGGGCCGATCCATGATCGCCGCGGATCGACTGCCAGATGCGTTCGGGGAGCAGGCGTGCCGCAGTCGTCAGGTCGACCTCGGGCGCTCCGGCGAGCCAGCGGCGGGAGGTCTCGGCCAGGGGGCCGATCACGAGCATCTCGGTGAGAGGGTCGGGCAGCGCGATGACGTGCCCGGTCTCCACGTGGGGGCGGAGCCAGTCGGCGATCCGGCGCATCCTGGGTGCTTTCGCCTGCGCGATGCGCTCCGCGTGGGCCGGTAGGAAACCCGCGTAGGACGAGGCGTGGATGAAGTGCGCCGCGGGCCGGTTGTCCCGGGTGAACCGCAGATACGCCTCGGCGAGGGCCCGCACGCCGGTGCGGGCCGTTCTTGAGCGTTCGAGCGCGGCGATGAGCGTGTCGAGCAGGCCGGACATGCAATGGCTGTAGAGGGCCGCGTTGAGTCCGTCGAGGCTGCCGAAGTGGTGGTAGAGGCTGCCGCTGCTGACTCCGGTCTCGGCGATCAACGCGGTCATGGTCAGCGCGCCGGACCCCTGGGCCGCGTAGAGGTCGAGTGCCGCCGCCAGGATCCTGTCGGCGGTTGCCTCGCCTCGCCGCTGCTTAGGTGACATCGTGCCGGGCCGGGGGTGGCGTCCGCTCCAGGCCGGTGAGCTCCAGCGCCTGCGTCCAGAGCCGTTCGGCGAGCGCGGCGTCGGCGGCGACCGGGGCCAGTGGCTGTTCGGCGTCGAGGTGGAAATAACGGCCGGTCCGCCCGGCCACCTGCTCGGCCAGCGCGAGCCTGACGACGGGCCGGGCACCGACGTCCGGGCTCTTCCACAGCAGTTTCGCCGCCTTGAGCAGGTAGCCCAGGGGACCGCCGCGATCTCCCAGCCCGGTACGGATCACCCCGGGGTGCACGGCGTTGATGGTCACCCCGGCATTCTTCCAGCGCTCGGCGAACCGTGGCACCAGCAGCAGGTTGCACAGCTTGGTGTCGGCGTAGGTCCGCATCGGGTGGAAGTCCAGGCCGGTGGGGGTGCGCTCGGGATCGGCCTGGCCCTTGACGTACAGCCCGGCACTGACCTGCACGACCCGTGCCCCGGAGGCGGTCAGCACCGGCTCCAGCTCGTGGTTGAGCAGGAACGGCGCGAGATGGTTGACGACGAAGGACTGCTCAAGCCCGTCCTCGTCCAGCACCCTCCGGCTCGGCCACAGACCGGCGTTGTGGATCAGCACGTCGATGCGCGGGCAGGTCTCGCGGAGCGCCTCGGCGGTCTCGCGCGCCTTCCGGACGCCGGACAGGTCGCCGACGACCAGGCGCACCCGGGCTCCACCGGCTCCACCGGCTCCGGCGGCTCCGGCGGCTCCGGCGAGCGACGCCCGCGCGGTCTCGCCCCGCTCCCTGTCACGCGCGACCAGCACCACGTCGCACCCGTTCTGGAGCAACCGCGCGGCGACGGCGTATCCGATGCCGCGGTTGCCGCCTGTCACCACGGCCGTCCGGGCGGGGGCCGAACGCTGTGTCTCCACGTTGTCCATGGCCGGGAGTCTAAAGGAAATTCAGAGAAACTCTCTAGAGAGAGTCTCTATGTTTTGGGACGGCAAGGGGCGCCCCCGCAGCCGTCGTGAGCCCGATGAAAGTGGCCTCTGCCCTGTGGTGGCGTACCTCATGTACGGCTTAGGCCGACGGCTGGCGGCACGTTCGTCGGCGGTGTCCGGGTTGTGTGCTCCCTGAAGTGCGGCGAAACGGAAGATTTAGCCGAAAGTCTCATGACCATGGCTCTGTGGGCATTCCATAATTCCTGGTGTGACAGACCTGGGCAGCCTGGTGCAGGAGACCGCGAACCGGTTGGCAGCACGGCATGTGGGAGTGGTGGTCGCCGCGATCGCGGGGGACTCCGTGGAGATCCGGGGCGCCGGGCGGACGGGCCGGGAGTACGGCGGCGCGTCCGGTGGCGGGCGTGACGGCGTGCCCGCGGCCGACACGGTGTTCGAGATCGGTTCTGTGACGAAGGTGTTCACGGCGCTGCTTCTGGCCCGGATGGCCGTCACCGGTACGGTCGACCTCGACGAGCCGCTGGTCAAGCTGCTGCCAGAGGGGACGCGCGTGCCGTCGCGGGACGGCCAGGAGATCACACTGCGGCATCTGGCGACGCACACCTCGGGGCTGCCCCGGCTGCCCAAGGGGATGTTCCTGTCCTCGCTGCTACACCCGTCGGCGCCCGATCCGTACGTGGACTGCACCACGGACGTCCTGTTGCGAGGGCTGGCCGAGACCAGGCTGGGGGCCACGCCGGGCCATCGGTTCCGATACTCGAACCTCGGGGCGGGACTGCTGGGGCTGGCGCTCGCCCACCGGGCCGGTGTCGCCTACGAGACGCTGGTCGCCCAGGAGATCTGCGCGTCCCTGGGGCTGGCCGACACCGGCATCACCGTTGACGGCGAGCGGGCCGGGCGCTTCGCCCAGGGACACAACCGGCGCCGCCGGCCTGTCTCGCCGTGGCACCTCGCGGACCTGGCGGGGGCGGGCGGGCTGCGGTCGACGGCGGCCGACCTGGTCACCTTCGTCCGCGCTCAGCTGAGTGTCGGTACCGATGTGAACGCCGCTCAGGCGGGCGAGCTGGTCGAGGCGATCCGGCTCAGCCGGGAGGTCAAGCAGCGGATCAATCCCATCGCCTGGATACACCTCGGCTGGATGGGGCAGCGTCTGCATCCCCGGCAGGGCGCTCACCTGATGATCTGGCACAACGGCGGGACCGGGGGCTTCGTCTCCTTCGTGGGGTTCGACCCGGAGAGGGGGGTGGCCGCCATCGTGCTCAGCAATACGCAACGGTCAGTGGACAAAGCGGGGTTCGATCTCCTCCGGGCCCTGGAGACAGAACACTCCTGAAAGCATGTTCTTGAGGCGGGACACTTCGGGGACCGAGCGCCGGGAATCCGGCCGAGGCCTCTGGCGGCGGCGCTCGGCGGCCCTCAGCCCCGATCATCACGACCACGATTACCGGATCTAGACCTGGTCGAGCTCCGCGCTCCGTCCGTTGAAGGCCGCCAGGGTGTCGAGCACCTCGCTGAGCTGCTCGCGCGCCCCTGGGGCCGTGATGAGTCCGTCCGCGCCGACCATCTGACGGTCCACCGCGATCTTCACGCAGGCCGCCTCCACGATGTCGGCACCGGTGTAACCGAGGACCGTCCGCAGCGTGGCCTCCGCCCCCTGGCCGCGTCCGGGGGCGGCCGCGTTGACCCAGGCCGTCGGCTTGTCGCAGATCTCGGTGCCGCCGACGGTCCAGTCGAGCAGGTTCTTGAAAGCGCCGGGCAGGGTGCCCGCGTACTCCGGGGTACAGATCAGGATCGCGGTCGCCTCGGAGATCGCCGCACGCAACTCGGTCACCGGAGCCGGCAGCGGGTCGATGTCGTCATCAGGGTTGAAGTGCGGAAGGTCTGCCAGGCCGCGGTAGAGGACGGTACGCACCTGAGAGGGGGCAACGATCTGTGCGGTGCGTAGCACGGCCTCGTTGGAGGAACCGGCCCGCAGACTTCCGGACAGCAACAGGATCACCGGTGACGTAGACATCCTCTCAACCTACTGACCGGCCGCCCATCATGATTCACCGGATACGTCCCAGCGGAGTGACCGCCGGCGTTCACCGGGTCGCATGTCGTCCTACCGGCTGTCTTCTTTCCTCTGTCGAGGCTCGGCGCGAGGAAGCATCGCAACGGGCCCGCGCAGCTCGGTATGACTCCTCCCTTTGGTGAAGGCCACCGAAAGGGAAAAATGGCTACTAAGGGGATGTTCGTGATTCTAATTACTATAGGGTAATTGCTCCTCAAAGATTAGAGGCGTGTCTATATCATCGGCCAAGCGGATTTCCTGGTTGGTTAAAACGATTGAGGCGCGATGGTCTCTGGGCGAGAGCGGGAGTGGAACACTCTGCAGGGTGACTTCGGGGAAGCGTGGCTTGAGGTGGTCGCTGCCGGTAGTGGCCTGCTTCATGGGCGCCCCACCACTCTGGATCTGCAAAAAGCGGACGTTCAGCTTTTTCTGCGTGGAGTAGACCAAGGAACGTACAACCCTGCCGTTCTCGTTCAAGTCAAGACCACGGTGGATCTTCGCCGGTCGGCCGACGGCGATTACCGCTATGACCTGGACATCGAGACCTATGATGTGCTGCGACGGGCTGATCACTCGATCAGAAGGGTGCTCGCTGTCATCGGCTTATCGAAGGACGGTGAGCATGTGCGTCTCCATGATGACGGAACGCTTCTGGTCGGGCGTGGATCCTGGGTCTCATTGGAAGGGTCGGCGGCGTCGGACAATTCCAAGACCCAGACCGTTAACCTTCCCGCGGGTAACACCCTGGATGGTCCCGGACTTCTTCTGATGCTCAGGACCTACGGGATTCGCAGGTCAACCCCCGTTCCGGACGTCGACGCGTGGGGGCAGTAGTGAGCGGATCGAACGGCACACCTGGCCAGGCGGAAGCGAAGATCCCCCGCCTGAGTTCCTTCGTCGCCTACCTGCGGGGTGCGGGGTGGACTCTTGAGGACGACGACGGTCGGACCATGCTGTGGCGTCCCGAGCCGTCTGAGGAAGAAATGGTCATGCGGATCGTTCTTCCCGCGAGACAGGAAGTTCACGACTATGCCGAGCGCGTGAGCGAGGCACTGAGAACACTCGCCTACGTGGAGCGTCGTCTTCCGCAGGAGATCTCCGCGGACATGGCCTTCGGCGGCGCGGACAATGTGTCCGTACGGCTGACGCCGGATGCCCCATCCGGAGAGGCTCCGCTGTTCCTGGCGCACTCGGCGATATCCGCGCTGCGGAATTACGTCGTCGCATCGGCCACGGCCGTGGACGCCGACTATCTGGTCCTTCCTCCTCGTCGTCCACAACGGGCGGAGTCATACGCCGCGCAAGCTCGTATCTCCACTCAACCGGGGAGTTTCGTCCTCTCCCTCACCCTTCCACTGGTGGACATTTACACGGAGGGACCGGCCGGCGCGGGGAGCGACCAGGAGCCACTGATCGAGATCCCACCCCAGCCGTTCGGACGTAAAGTGACGAGCAGGATGCTCGCCGCCGCTCAGCGGGCGCAGCGCCTGGCAAGCGAGGTCGGTGAAGGGGACAAACCCCTGTCGTCATTTGGGCAATACGGTCAGCTTTCCCCGAACGCCACCGAGCTGGAGGCGTTGAGCCTTCTGGGTGGGCCGGATCACGATGTGTATCAAATCCGCTTCTCACAATCCCCGCTCGCTTCCGGATCCCACGAGCCCACCCGTCTGAAGATCACTCCTGGGCAGCAGAGGATCCTGGGCGAAGCCGCGGACTTCCTGCGCACGAAGCAGCCGAGAGCCGCAGTCACGGTCATCGGCCTGGTGGTCCGCCTGTTCCGCGCTGGAAAGTACGGGAAGGGAGAGGCGGTCATCCAAGGTGTGGACGACGACACAGGAGACGCGCGAAGGTTCCGCGTCGAGCTGGACGAGTCCGATTACAACCTGGCGGTGAAGGCGCACGCGACCGGGCTCGAGGTCACCGCCACCGGTGACCTCGACATTCGTGGGACGCGTCGCTCGCTGCGCCGACTGACCTCTTTCTCGGTGCTGCCGGGAATCGGAGACGACTGACCGGCGCAGGACACATGCGTGCGCCCCTGGTCGTTCCGTGCCCGCCATCGCCCGCCATCGCCCGCCATCGCCCGTCACCCGTATCGGGGCGGCGGTCACACATGAGGTGACCGCCGCCCGGCTCGTTGGTTCGTCTCGCTCGTGACGTACGGCGTGGGCCTCCGGCGCCCTTCAGGAGACCTTCATCGTGTGCCTCTTACGATGAGACCCGCTCCTCCTCGCCGGGGACCAGGGCTCCGGCGAACTGGGCCGAGTACAGCCGGTGGTAGGCGCCCTCCGCCGCGAGGAGTTCCTCGTGGGTGCCCTGTTCGACGATGCTTCCCGCCTCCATCACCAGGATCAGGTCCGCGTCGCGGATGGTGGACAGGCGGTGGGCGATGACGAAGCTGGTGCGGTCGGAGCGCAGGGCCGCCATGGCATGCTGCACCAGGACCTCGGTGCGGGTGTCGACCGCGCTGGTGGCCTCGTCGAGGATGAGCAGGGACGGGTCGGCGAGGAAGGCGCGGGCGATGGTGAGGAGCTGCTTCTCTCCCGCACTGACGTTGCTCCCCTCCTCGTCGATCACGGTGTCGTAGCCGTCGGGCAGGGAGCGCACGAACCTGTCGACGTAGGTCGCCCGCGCGGCGGCCAGGATCTGCTCCTCGGTCGCCTGGGGGTTGCCGTAGGCGATGTTCTCGCGGATGGTCCCGCCGAACAGCCAGGTGTCCTGGAGCACCATGCCGATGTGCGAGCGCAGGTCATCGCGGCGCATCGCGGTGATGTCGACGCCGTCGAGGGTGATGCGGCCCGCGTCCAGCTCGTAGAAGCGCATGACCAGGTTGACGAGGGTGGTCTTGCCGGCGCCGGTCGGGCCGACGATCGCGACCGTGTGCCCGGGCTCGGCGACCAGGGACAGATTCTCGATGAGGGGCTGTTCCTCCTCGTAGCGGAAGGACACCCGCTCGAACTCGACGCGGCCCTGCCGTACGGTCGGCGGCACCGGATCTGCGGGGTCCGGGGCCTGCTCCTCGGCGTCCAGCAGCTCGAAGACCCGTTCGGCGGAGGCCACTCCCGACTGCAGGAGGTTGACCATCGAGGCGACCTGGGTCAGGGGCTGGGTGAACTGCCGGGAGTACTGGATGAACGCCTGCACGTCGCCGAGGCTCATCGCCCCCGTGGCGACCCTGAGGCCTCCGACGACGGCGATGGCGACATAGTTGAGGTTCCCGACGAACATCATCGTCGGCATGATGATCCCGGAGACGAACTGGGCGCCGAAGCTCGCCTTGAACAGCTCCTCGTTCCTGCCGCGGAACACCTCCTCGACCTCGGGCCTGCGTCCGAACACCTTCACCAGCTCGTGGCCGCTGAACGCTTCCTCGATGTGGGCGTTCAGGGTGCCGGTGTGGGCCCACTGCGCGACGAACAGCTTCTGTGAGCGCTTCATGATCTGGCTGGTGAGGATCGTCGACACCGGGATGGTCACCAGGGCGATCAGCGCGAGCAGCGGTGAGATCACGAACATCATCGCCAGCACGCCGACCAGGGTCAGCAGCGAGGTCAGCAGCTGGCTCAGCGTCTGCTGCAGGGTCTGGGACACGTTGTCGATGTCGTTGGTGACCCGGCTGAGCAGCTCACCGCGCGGCTGGCCGTCGAAGAACCGCAGGGGAAGCCGGTTCAGCTTGTCCTCGACGTCGGAGCGCAGCCGGAACACCGTGCTCTGCACCACGTCGTTGAGCAGGTACCCCTGCAGCCAGCTGAAGACCGCCGCCGCGACGTAGAGCGCGAGGGCCCACGCGAGAACGTTGGCCAGCGCGCCGAAGTCGATGCCCTGACCGGGGACGACGTCCATCCGGGCGAGCAGGTTGGCGAAATTGTCGTTGCCCGAGGCGCGGGCGGCCTGGACCGCCTGCTCGGTGGTCGTTCCCTGGGGAAGCCGCCTGCCGATCACCCCGCTGAAGATCAGGTCCGTCGCCTGGCCGAGGATCTTCGGTCCGATGACGCCGAAGGCCACGCTGATCACGGCGAGGGCGATCACCGCCAGGATCCTCGGGCGTTCGGGGGCCAGGCGCCGGATCAGCCGCCGCATGGAGGGGCCGAAGGTCAGCGACTTCTCGGCGGGCATCCCGCCCCCGAAGGGACTCCGCCCGAAGGGGCTGCCTCCCGCGGGAGGGCGCGGGCGTGTGGTCGTCATGGGTCGGTCGCCGCTCATGCCGCCCTCTCGGTGGTCAGCTGGGACTCGACGATCTCGATGTACGTCGGGCAGGAATCCAGCAGCTCGTCATGGGTTCCTCTGCCGACGATCACGCCGTCGTCGAGGACGATGATCTGGTCGGCGTCGGCGATGGTCGAGACCCGCTGGCCGACGATGACGACGGCGGCCTCGGCGGTGTGCGGGCGCAGGGCGGCGCGCAGCCGGGCGTCCGTGGCCAGGTCCAGGGCGGAGAACGAGTCGTCGAACAGGTAGATCTCGGGCTTGCTGATCAGCGCTCTGGCGATCGAGAGCCGCTGCCGCTGCCCGCCTGACACGTTCGTGCCGCCCTGTGTGATGGGCGCGTCGAGCCCCTCGGGCATCGCCTCGACGAAGTCGCGGGCCTGGGCGATCTCCAGTGCCTCCCACAGCTCCTCGTCGGTCGCGTCGGGGTTGCCGTAGCGCAGGTTGCTCGCGACGGTACCGGTGAACAGGTACGGCTTCTGCGGCACCAGGCCGATGCGGGTCCAGAGCATCTGGGGGTCGAGGTCGCGGACGTCGACACCGTCGACCGAGACCGTGCCCGCGGTGGCGTCGAAGAGGCGGGGGATGAGGGAGACCAGCGTCGTCTTGCCCGCCCCCGTGCTGCCGATGACGGCGGTCGTCTGTCCCGCGGTGACACGGAACGAGACGCCGGACAGCACCGGTGCCGAGGCGCCCGGGTAGCGGAACTCGACGTCGCGCAGCTCCAGCTCGGCACGGGAGCGCACCTGCCGTACGGGGTCGGCGGGCGGGGCCACCGACGACTCGGTGTCCAGCACCTCGCCGATGCGCTCGGCGCAGACCGCGGCCCGCGGGATCATGATCGAGATGAAGGTGGCCATCATCACCGAGGTGAGGATCTGCATCAGGTACATGAGGAAGGCGGTGAGCGCGCCGATCTGCATCTCGCCGCTGTCCACCCGGCCCGCGCCGAACCAGAGCACGGCGACGCTTGAGGCGTTGAGGATCAGCATGACGATGGGGAAGATGAGCGCGGTCAGCCGCCCGACGCGCAGCGCGGTCCCGGTCAGCGACTCGTTCGCCTCGGCGAACCGGCGGGTCTCCTCACGCTCCCTGACGAAGGCACGTACGACGCGGATGCCGGAGAGCTGCTCGCGCAGCACCCGGTTGACCGTGTCGATCTTGGTCTGCATGGCCCGGAACTGGGGGACCATGCGGGAGATGACCAGGCCGATCGAGATCAGCAGCGCCGGGACGCAGACCAGCATGAGCCAGGACAGGCCGATGTCCTGCCGCAGCGCCATGATGATGCCGCCGACGCACATGATCGGCGCGGAGACCAGCATCGTGCAGGTCATCACCACGAGCATCTGGACCTGCTGCACGTCGTTGGTGCTGCGGGTGATCAGCGAGGGTGCTCCGAAATGGGCGATCTCCCTGGCGGAGAAACCGCCGACCTGGTGGAAGACGGCCGACCTGACGTCCCGCCCGAATCCCATCGCCGCGCGGGCGCCGTAGTAGACCGCCGCGATCGAGCAGCCGATCTGCACGAGGGAGACGGCCAGCATCCAGCCCCCCGAGGACAGGATGTAGCCGGTGTCGCCGGTGGCCACGCCCCGGTCGATGATGTCGGCGTTGAGACTGGGCAGATACAGCGAGGCCATGGTGCCGACCAGCTGTAGTACCACCACGGCGATCAGGGCCGATGAGTAGGGCCGCAGGTAGATGCGTAGCAGCCGGGTCAGCATGGGGGATCTCCACGTGGGGTGTCGAGGTTCGGGGCGCCCGGGGCCGGGGCGTCCGGATCCGAGGTGCCGGGGGCGGGAGGCTCCAGGTGGGAGGTGTCCCGATGTGCGGGGCGGGCCGTGTCGTCCTCGGGGCGCAGGCGGATCCCGTCCAGCAGCGTGGAGACGATGTCGGCGGGGGAGAGCGGGTCGTCCTCGACGAGCCTGGGGTGGCTGCCCGCGATGGTCATCAGATGCAGGCGTCGTGCGGCGTCATGGGGCGTGCACCGCAGCTGGTCGCGATCGGGGTCGATCAGGTTGACGATCGCCTGGCGGACGATGATGCGCGGATCGTGCGTGGTCGCGCAGTTCGTCTCGCCGGCCTCCTGGGCGAGCCGAGCCCTGCGTTCGCGGTCGAGCTCGGCGGCCTTCTCCACTCCCAGCGCGTCCATCAGGCGGAAGATGCGTGCCGTGTGGCTCCGCAGGATCTCGACGACGGCGACGAGCCGGGCCCGCAGGGGAGCGGCGCGGTCGATGGCCGTCAGGTCGTGCACGAGCGGGGAGGAGTCGAAGGCGCTGGAGACGGCCTCGTACACGAGCTCGTCCTTGGTGGCGAAGACGCGGAAGATCGTCCCCTCCGCAACCCCGGCCGCCTGGGCGATCTGCCGGGTGTTCACGTCGGGGCCTTCGGCGAGCACCAGGGCCAGGGTGGAGGCGATGAGCGCGGCGCGTCGCTCGTCCGGTGGAAGCGGGGCGGCGCGTGGAGAGGTGGATATCACGTGAATCACCCTATATGAGTGAGTGGCTCACTCACTCAGATTTATGCCCTTGTTCGTGGGATTGTCGCCGGGGGGCCACCGGACCTGCAGCCGGAGCCGAATCCGATGCGGCCGGACCAATCCGCCGGGGGGAGTGCTCCGAATCCACGTCATCGGAGCGCTGAGGCTCCGGTCGTCCGGCCGTTCTTACTCCACGCTGGACGGTGGACGGAGCCGCGTGACCTGGGGCTGGAGGGGGCCCGGGTCACGCGGTTCGCCTTTTGGCCTCATCCCGCCCGTCCGGTCGTGCCGCGCCGCTCTGAGCCGAAGAGCGCCGTTCCTCACCTTCTCGCCGGCCGTACGGCCCGCGATTCGTGCCTCCGCTCGGCCGTACGGCCTGCGGTGCGCGCCTTCCCGCCCGGCCGTACGGCTCGCAGCCAGACGCGGCGGAGGTGGGTCAGCGGGAGTGCCACCTGGCCAGGAGTTCGGCCTCCCGCTCGGGGGTGATCGTGACGTCCGTCGAGAACGTGGCCTCCGACTCGCGGATCTCACGCACCGACCGGCGCAGCGGGCGTGGGTCGAGTCCCGCCGCGCGGGCGGCGGCCGGGTCGGCGGTGTTGACGGCCATCCATCCGTCGCCCTCCGACCACAGCGGCAGAGACGTGCCGTCCTCGCCCTCGGCGAGCAGGAAGTCCTGGCCGACCCAGGTCAGGGTGGTCCCGGGCGGTGCGACCTCGGCCATGATCGTCTCCAGCATGTCGCCGAAGGAGAACGGCGGGGCGGGGCTGACCGCGTGGAAGGTGCCCGCGCTCTCCGGCCTCTCCAGCATGGAGACGATCCAGGAGGCCATGTCACGCCCGTCGATCACCTGGATCGGGTCCGAGGGATCGCCGGGGGCGAGGACCTCGCCGCCCCGGGAGATCCGGTTGACCCAGTAGGTGAAGCGGCCGGTGTGGTCGTGGGGGCCGATCACGTAGGTCGGCCGTACGATCAGCGTTCCCCGGCCGAACCTGGCGTGCGCGGTCCGCTCGCACAGCACCTTCAGCGCGCCGTACGTCTCGTTGGTCACCGTCTGAGGGGCCGGGCCGTCGATCTCGGCCAGCGGCGAGTCCTCGGTGAAGCCGGGGGAGGACGGAGTGGTGTAGACGGCGGTGCTGGAGATGAGGACGTACCGTTGCGTGGACAGCGCGTCGGCGAGGGAGTCGACCTGTGCCGGAAGATAGGCGCTGACGTCGATCGTCACGTCCCATTTCCGGTCGTTCAGGAGTGATAGGTCCGCGTTACGGTCGGCTGTCAGGTGCTCCGCATCGGGGAACAGGTCCGATCCTGTCCGTCCTCTGTGCAGCAGCGAGACCTCGTGCCCGGCCGCGATCGCCGCCGAGGTGATGTGCCGTCCGACGAACTGGGTTCCACCAATGATCAGGATCCGCATAGCCGTAATTTTGTCGCATATGACGCTCGTGCGGCAGACCGAAATCCGTGCCTGCGGTGAGAAAAACGCCGGGAGGCGATTGGGGGGCCGAGATGGGCGGCATGGAGAGAACCACGGTCGGCAGTCAGGGGGAAATGTCGGGAAGCATCAGGCGGGACCGCTTTCCTGAGGACGTTGACACTCATCTGCTTCGCTTCAAAAGACGGCAAGGGGTACGTTGGTTGTGTTCATCCTCTACTTCGGGACCGTCGCCATGGCAATTCGGCCAGAGCAGAGATCGCCCAGGCCGCCTCCAGCCGCCAGATCGGCCTTCTCCACGCCCGGCGTTCATGAGCGGCACTCCCCCGTCCTTCGGATCATCCCGCTCCAGACACCCCCCGGTCTCCGGGTGAGCGGTGAGATCGACCGCACGACCAGGAAGCCCTGGGAAGCCGCGCTGGAGGGGCTGGTCGTCGTCGGCCGCGACATGCACCTCGAGCTCTCCGACCTCATGTTCATCGACGTTCGGGGAACATGGTTGCTGACGGAGGCCGCGCACAGCCTTCCCTCGGGGAAAAGGGTGGTCCTGCATCACCCGCCCCACTGTCTGAGGTCCGTACTCGCCTTGATCGGGTCGTTCCCCTCTCCGATCGAAGTGGAGACATGATGGACACCGCGTCGGCCGACCTGGACCCATTCGTTCATCCCGCGCTGTTCTACCGGGGGGACCACGAGTACCTCCAGGCCACCCTGCCGTTCATCCGCGGCGGCCTGGCCGCCGGTGAGCCGGTGGCCGTCGCCGTTCCCGAGCGCAACCTGCGGCTGCTGTGGAGCCGGTTGGGCACGGCGGCCTCCGAGGTGCGCTTCATCGACATGACGCAGGCGGGCCGCAACCCCGGACGCATCATCCCCGGCATCCTGCGCGCCTTCGCCGACCTCCACACGGACCGCCGGGTACGGATCGTCGGCGAGCCGATCTGGCCGGGACGGTCGGCGACGGAGTATCCAGCCTGCGTCCAGCACGAGGCGCTGATCAACCTGGCGTTCCCCGGACGCGAGGTCACCATCCTGTGCCCGTACGACGTCGACGGGCTGGAACCCGAGGTCGTCAAGGACGCGGAGATGACCCACCCCGTCCTGATAGACGACTCTGGCCTGCGCCTCAGCGCCGCCTACGCGCCCGAACGGGTGATCCAGGACTACAACAGGCCGCTGCCCGACCCGCTGGACGCCGCCGCGTTCCGCTTCGGCGCCGACGACCTCGCCGAGGTGCGCGACTTCGTCGCGGGGCACGCCTCCCGCGCCGGGCTCTCCGGCGAGCGGCTCGAGGACCTGCGGCTGATCGCCAGCGAGCTCGCCGCCAACAGCCTTGACTACGGCGGAGGAGGCGGGGTGGTACGCATCTGGACCGAGGACGGCCAGGTCGTGACGGACGTCAGGGACGCGGGTCACATCGCCGACCCTCTCGTGGGACGCAGGCCGGTCGACCCCCGGCAGCGGGGCTCCCGCGGCCTGCTCGTCACCAATCTGCTCAGCGATCTCGTCCGCATCCACACGGGCGCGGGTGGCACCACCATCCGCGTGTACTTCACGATCTGACATGCTCATGCCGGGCTCCCCCCGCCCGGCTCCCGGCGCCGACGTACGGCCATGCGGAAGGACACGATCCTGAAATCAGGAAACGACTCCGGCGTGCTGCCCTACGGCGGGGCGAACCTCCTGGCCAGGGCCGTGGACGGCGCCCATCCCCGCGAGGGGCCCGAGAGACTCCCGGCCGCGGCCGGCCCTGGCTTCTCCACCGCCGCTCCCGGTCTCTCCACCACCGATCCTGGCCTCTCCACCGCCGACCCCGGCCTTTCCAGCGTTGCTCCCGGTCTCTTCAGCGCCGATCCGGGCCTCTGCGCCGTGGCGGTGAACGTGCAGGCCATGCTCGACGTGATGCCGGGCTGCGCGAGCTGGGCCGTACCCCTGCGCGACGAGTCGGGGACGATCGTCGACTTCCTCCACCTCGCCGCGACCCCGGAGGCGGAGGACATCCACGGCAGGCGGGGCGCGGACCTGGTCGGCGTGAGCACCAGGCAGACCTATCCCTCGGTCGTCGGCACCCCGCTCTGGCAGGCGTTCCTGCGGGTGGTCGAGACCGGCACGTCCGAGTGCCTGAGCGGATACGAGCACGTCGAGGACACCGACGGCGTTCCGCACCGCTCCTCGTACAGCCTGCGGATCGCGCGCCTCGCCGGAGGACTGCTCAACTCCTGGACCCGCGACGACGTCGGGCAGCGCTTCGAGGCACGACTGGCCCGTACCGAACGCCTCGGCAACCTCGGCTGGGGGCGCTGGAACCTGGTCACCGGAGAGATCGTCTGGTCGTCGCAGCTCTATCTCATCCACGGCCGTGACCCCGCGGACGGCCCGCTCACGCTGGAGGACTACTCAACGCTCGTCCACCCCGACGACGTGGCGGTCATCGAGCGGGCGACGGAGATGTGGGCGCGCAGCCCCGAGCCCCACGAGTTCGAGGTGCGGGTCAGGGTCGGCGGCGGCCTCAGGAACATCCGCGTCTCGGCGGAGGCGACCCACGACGCGGCGGGCAGGCCGCTGGAGATCTACGGCGTCGTGCAGGACGTCACCGACTGGCGCAGGACGGCCGACGACCTCGCCACGGCCAACCGGCTCCTCGAGGAGGAGAACCGGCTCACGGCCCACCTGCAGAACATCATCATGCCGGTCCAGACCGAGCCCTACGTCCTGCCGGGGCTGCGGGTCTCCGCGCGCTACCAGCCCGCGGAGACGGTGGCGTACCTGGGCGGCGACTGGTACCAGGTGATCGACCTCGGCGACGGCGACGTGCTGCTCGCCGTCGGCGACGTGGCCGGGCACGGGCTGGCCGCGGCCTCGGCCATGGCGAAGCTGCGCCACGCGATCACCGGCCTGGCCTTCGCCGGACACGACCCCGCGCAGATCCTGACCGCGCTGAACCGCCTGCTGTGCAGGTTACGGCCCGACGTGCTGGCGACCGCCCTCGTGGCCCGCTACAGCACGGCCGACCGCACCCTGCGCTGGACGCACGCCGGTCATCCCCCGATGCTCCTGGCCAGGGGAGCCCGCATCGAGCGCCTGCTCCACCCCGGGGTCCTGCTCGGGGTCTTCGAGGATGCCGCCTACACCTGCGGCGCCGTACGGCTCAGGCCGGACGACCTCCTGGTGATGTTCACCGACGGCCTCATCGAGAGACGTGGCCGTGATATCTACGAGGGACTGGACCTTATGAGCGATGCTCTGACCGAGGCGCTCCGGCCCTCTCCCACCGACCGGCTGGCGGCGGCGATGGAGGCCATCGTCCCGGGTAACGAGACCGACGACACCTGCCTCATGGTCACCCAGATCACCGAGGTCACCGCACGTGCCGGGCGGCGTGGCTGATGTCGGATCTTCACCTGGAGACGTCCGAGGCGGAGCTGTCCGCGACGGACGGGGGCACGGCGGGGGTCGTGGTGATCAACGGGGCCTTCGACCACGCGCTCCACGCCCCCGCCAGTCTTTTCCTCGACGAGGTTTTCGCCGCCTTCGGCCCGTATCTGATCCTGGACCTGTCCGGCCTCGACCTGCTGGACTCACGGGCGGTCGGCCTCATCGTCACCTGCTGGAGACGCGCCACCGACCAGGACGGCTGGTTCGCCCTGGTGGGGGCGGAACGCGGTGCCACGCGCATCCTCTGGATCACCGGGCTGGCGACGCGCATCCCGATCTTCGCCACGGTCAAGGACGCCCTCGACGCCCAGCCACCGCGCGACCACTGAGGACGGCTGAGGAAGGCCGATCGAACTCGGCGGCCATTCAACCATGGGATTTCATTGAGTTATATCAAAAGTTGATATAACAGGTCCTTTATTCGCTGCCGGTGGGCTACCGGTTGGAAATAGGGGATTTATTTGGTGGTTTGGGGATTATTGCCAGACTGTGGCCGGGTTATCAATAGCGCGAAGGCGGCGTGATCGGTGCCTTCCATCCATATGACCACCGGGTCAACCGGTACCGCATCTATTCACCGATCGCGGATTCCGGTGATCAGCCGGATCAGTTCCGCGCGCAGCGTCTCCGGGTCGTCGACCCGGTCGGTGATGATCCGTTCGGCCGAGTCGCCCATCATGACCTCGGCGTAGGTCCGCTCGCCCAGCTCGGTACGGGTCACCAGCACCCGGCGCCGGTCCGCCGTGTCGCGCTCGCGGACGATGTGGCCGTCGCGTTCGAGCCGGTCGAGCACCGGGCGGATCGTCTGCTCCTCGACGTAGGTGCGGGCCGCGAGTTCCCGCTGGGTCCTGGGGCCGTCGCCGAGGGCGTTCAGGGTGAGGAAACCCGCGTGGGTCAGGCCGCGTTCGGCGAGCAGGGCGTTCCACTCGCGCTCGACCAGGCGCGCGGCGACCAGGAGCAGGCGACCGGTCGCCCAGGACGCGTGATCGTCCATAAAACTCCGTTTTCTGATGTCCGGATGAAACCTCCTTGCCACGCTATCCGAATGAAGCTAAGGGTACTTAGTATTCGAGTCAGGAGGAGGTCATATGGGCGTGACGGCATCGTCGCAGGCGGTGGGGGTGAACGGCCGGGCGCGATGGGCGGGACTGGCCTTCATCGCGCTGGCCGTGGCAATGATCATTTCCAGCGTGACGATCACCAACGTGGCCGTCCCGCAGATCATCGGCGATCTCGGGCTGAGCTCGACGGGTGCGCAGTGGGTCCAGGAGTCCTACGCGCTGGTCTTCGCCGCGCTCCTGCTCACCTTCGGCCGTCTCGCCGACCGCCTCGGCAGGCGCCGCCTGCTGCTGACCGGGGTCACGCTGTTCGCGGTGACGTCCCTGCTGGCCTCGGCGGCCACCAGCGGGCCGATGCTCGTCGGGGCCAGGATCGTGCAGGGGGTCGGCGGAGCCATGATCTTCCCGACAACGCTGTCGCTGCTGAACGCCGGGTTCCGGGGCAGGGACAGGGCGACCGCGTTCGCCGTCTGGGGCGCCACGATCGGAGGGATGGCCGCGCTCGGGCCGCTGGTCGGCGGCTGGCTCACCACCGACCTGTCCTGGCGCTGGGCGTTCGGGATCAACATTCCCGTCGCCGTCGCCGTGGTGGCGGGCGTGCTGGCGTTCGTTCCCGAGTCCCGTGAGGCCGACACCCGGCGCGGGGCCGACGTGATCGGCGCGGTGCTGTCGACCCTCGGGTTCGGCCTCCTGGTGTTCGGGCTGGTCGAGGGGAGGGTCTACGGCTGGTGGCGGGCCATCGAGCCCTTCGCCGTCGGCGGCTGGGACTGGCCGCTCGCCATCTCTCCCGTGCCAATCGCCTTCGCCGCCTCCGCGCTCGCCCTGACCGCCTTCGTGCTGGTCGAGCGGGCCCGCAACCGGCGCGGCGACGTCGCGTTGCTCGACCTGTCGCTGTTGTCCATCACCTCGTTCCGCAACGGCAACATCGCCGCGCTGATCGTCAGCCTCGGCGAGTTCGGGGTGCTGTTCGCGCTGCCGCTGTGGATGCAGTTCGTGCTCGGATACTCGCCGCTGCAGACGGGGGTCGCGCTGCTGCCGCTCGCGGTCGGCTCCTTCGCGGCCAGTGCCTTCGCCTCCCCCCTGTCCCGGTCCAGGGGTCCGGCGTTCGTCGTGCGCCTCGGCCTGCTGCTGGAGATCGTCGGTATCGCCGGGCTCGGTCTCGTGGTCTCCGCGGACACCCCGTGGGCGCTGCCGGTGCCGTTCCTGTTCTGCTACGGCATGGGCATCGGGCTGGCCACCGCCCAGCTCACCGGTGTCGTTCTGGCCGAGGTCCCGGTCGAGCGCAGCGGCCAGGGATCGGGAACCCAGAGCACGGTCAGGCAGATCGGCTCCGCGCTCGGCATCGCCGTACTCGGCACGCTGCTGTTCGCCGGTCTGAGCGCCGATCTCGGCCACCGGCTGAGCCAGATGGACGGTCTGGACCCGGCGCGGCGCGAGCAGATCGTCTCGGCGGTGCAGCGCAGCGCGGGCGCAGCCATCGCCGGCCTGTCCCGCGTTCCCCAGATCGCGGTCGCGGCCAGGGAGTCCTTCGCGGTCGGCACCCGCTACGCGGCGTTCGGGGCGGCGGGTTTCCTCGCGGTCGGCCTGCTGGCCAGCCTGTCCCTCGGCGGCGGGCGAGTCGAGGAAGATCTTGAGACGGACGGGGCCGGTCGAGGTCGTGAGGCCGTGATTCCGGATCGGCCATCGTCCTGAGGCGGCCGGGTTCCCCGGTGCCTATCGGGGCGCGTCGTCATCGGGGGGTGAGGAGGCCTCCTGCTCCAGTGCAAGGGTGATCCCACGGACGAGGGCGTCCACCTCTGTCGAGCGCAGTTCCCTGACTCGACGAGCGTTGATCTCCACGTCGACCTTGCCCCTGGTGCGGGTGAACTTGACGCTCACGTCGCCCGTTCTGTGCCGGAGCCACGCGATCGCCACCCCGGCGAGGGCGCCCGCGCCGCCCGAGCCCAGGACGACCTGCAGGGCTTCCGTGACCGGCCCCAGGGCGCCGGGGTCCGGCGCGCGTTCGAGGAGGTCCACTCGTCCCCGCAGATCCGGATCCTCCTCCAGCCACGAGGCCAGGTCACGCAGGAGGTCGGCGTCGTCTTCCTCGATCATGACGAACAGGTTCACTACCCCTCCGAACTCTGTGACGGCATAGGAGTGCTCTGTGTCGACCGGAGTGAGGACGCGGCTCAGCGTGCCGGAGATGACAGCGAGCGCGCTCCGATCTCGGATCCGCAGGCTTTCCCGGATCGTCGGCGGAGGCCGGAAGATCTCGGGGAAGGCCTCGGCGGGGCGGGAGAGGAGTCAGTGGACGTCGAACTCGTTGCCCTCGGGGTCGACCATCGCCACGGCGTAGTGGTCGAGCCCGCTGCCGAGAGTGTGACGCCTGGTCGCGCCGAGGGCGACGAGCCTGGTGACCTCGGCCTCGACCCGCTCCTTGCGGGTCGCCAGCGGGACGCTACGGCCGCCTCCGGCGTTCACGTCGAAGTGGATGCGGTTCTTGACCACTTTGCCCTCGGGCACCTTCTGGAACCAGATCCGCGGACCTGCGCCGTCCGGGTCGACGATGGAGTCGTCGCCGCCGTCGAGCTCCTCCTCGGGCACGCCGACGCTGCGCCAGTAGGCGTCCCAGGTCTCGAAGCCGGCGGGCGGGTCCTCGATCGTGTAGCCGAGTGCCTCGGCCCAGAAGTGCGCCTGCCGATCCGGGTCGGCGCAGTCGAACGTCAGCTGAAACCGCGGTGCCATGATCTTCTCCCTGTATGGGTTTCCTGGCCTGGTGGCGATCATCTCGCAGGGGTACGACATTTCAGCCGTCCCTCCGATCCCGTGGAGGGCGGGTGGGATGAGCGGGGGGCAGGCTGAGCCGTGCTGACCTGCGATGACGTGGTACGGCAGGCGAAAATCTGTTGTGTTGACAGTAGACATTCGACTCTGGCGTGAGTAGCCTTTGTGATGTCACAAGCAGAGCAAGTCGCATGTGACAGATATCGAACAGCCCGCGTGAAGGTGACGCGGGATCGTCGGCCGTGCGGGGCCCGGCAGGAAACGGGGCCACGCCGCCGGCGTGCGAGCGGCTCCCAGGGCGCTCGTAGCAGTGCCAGACGAAAGCAAGACAGAGGAAAGGGGAGTTGAACGCCACGACGACCACCCGCCGCGGTTCGGTTTCGCTGCGCGGGTACCGCAGTCCCACGGATTGGAAGGTGGTCTCCGGTTACTCATACGCGAATCCCGCACGCTCCGCCTTTCGTGAGGGTGTGTGCGGCGTAGGAAAACCGGCAAGATAGCCGGTAGTTGGTGTTGAACTCTTTGGGCCCCGGTGCTTGTGCGCGCCGGGGCCCTGACACGCGTCATGGAAGGTGCGATGGAACCAGCTCGATCAGCGCTGTCCGACAAGTTCGACGACGACGACTATCCCGCCTACAGCATGGGACGGGCCGCGGAGATCCTCGGCGTCACCCCGGCGTTCCTGCGCAGCCTGGGGACCGCCAAGCTGATCGAACCACTTCGCTCGGCGGGTGGCCATCGCAGATACTCCCGCTACCAGCTCCGCCTGGCCGCTCGCGCTCGCAGGCTGGTCGACCAGGGCACCCCGCTGGAGGCGGCCTGTCGCATCATCGTCCTTGAGGACCAGCTGGACGAGGCCCTGCGTCTGAACGCCGAGCTGAGACGGCGCACCGAGTCCCAGCCGGAATCCGCCCAGCGGCCGCCAGGCTGACAGGTGTCACGGGCTCCCGGTGGAAGCCCCTGACGCGGGGCCGGGAACGCTCACCGGGTGGCCATCAGCGTGTCGAAGTCGGGGAAGTCGTCGGCCAGCCGGTTACCGGTGAAGTCGCCGACCCAGCCGTCCTCGTCGTGGAAGAACCGGATCGCCACGAAGTCGGGCTGGGTGCCCATGTCGAACCAGTGCGTGGTGTCCGCGGGCACGCTGAGCAGGTCGCCCGCCTCGCACAGCACCGCGTACACGTTCCCGTCTATGTGCAGGTAGAAAACCCCGGCGCCCCGGGCGAAGAAGCGGTCCTCGTCGTCGGCGTGGGTGTGCTCCGAGAGGAACTTCTGCCGGGCCTGCGCGGCCTTGTCCGCCCATCCGGGATCGTCGGACGGCGTCATGTGCACGGCGTCGACCAGCACGTAGCCCTCCTCCCGCACGACCCGGTCGACGTCGTCGCGGTAGGCGTCGAGCACCTGGTCCGAGGTTGGCTCCGCGGGCAGCTCCTTGACCGGCTCCCAGCGTTCGAAGCGCACCCCGAACGGCTTGAGCGCGTCGGCGATCTCCTCGGCGTCCTCGGTCCTGGTGAGCACGGTGTCCGGATCCTCGTCGGCCCAGACGGTCAGCAGCGTCATCCGATTCTCCTCATCGCGGTGCCCGGTCCCGGGTGCCTGGTCCTTGGTCCGTCTCGCCTGTCTCACGTCCCGCCGGTCTCCACGTCTCCACGTCTCCACGTCTCCACGTCTCCACGTCTCCACGTCGAACCGCGGTGCCCGTTCGGGCCGGTGGCGGGTCTGACAGGCCGTCCTCCCTGGCCTGTCGTGGCGGACGCCTCGATCGGGAACGGCGTCCTGCCTCAGAACACGCGACACGGTCGCGTCAAGCATGCACCGAAGAGGTCTCGCTGTCTTCTTCCTCCGTGCTCTCCTTTTCGTACCGCCCCGCGTTCTCCCCTGGAGCCCGCCCCGCGTTCTCCGGGGAGCGCGTCCGCCTTCACCGGGGGACCCGCCCGCGTGTCTCCCACGGTGGGCTCCGTCTCCCCAAGGTCTCCCCAAGGTCTCCCCGGGTCTTCCCGGATCTCCCCGAGGTCTTCCTGAGGCGAGGGGGTCTCAACCGCCGGTCTGCTCGGCCGTACCCCAGAACCACTCGATCTTCGCCGTGCTCCTGCGCCGCTCGACCCAGTCGGCGAAGATCCTTCGCTCGGCCAGGTCACGGGTGGTGTCATCGAGGATGGCGGACTCGACGGAGAGAACCTTGACCATCAGGTCACCCTGCTCCGTGGGGAAGGGGCCGACGACCGTCCCGGGCTCGACCGCGAAGACCGCGTCGGCCGTTTCCCGGTCCAGTTCCTCTCTCCGCAGGGTGGCGAACACCTCGCCCGGTACGGCCGTGCCGTCCGCGAACGCCCGCTCGACGCTTTCCAGGAACCCACCGGGGCCCGGGTCGGGCAGGACGGTCCCGGGGGTGAGCACGACCCGCGCGACACGGGCCACGTCGAGGCTGCGGCCGTGCTCGGCGAACCAGTCCTCGACACCTTCCGCGGCGATCCGCGAGCGGAGCCGCGCGACCGACGCCTCGGCCGCGACCAGTTCCTCGAGCTCGTGGTGGGAGATCCGGTTGCGGTCCATCCAGGCCAGGGTTTCCGCGCCGGTCAGCAGCCCGCGTGCCCGCCGGAACGCGTTCATCGCCTCCTGCAGCTCGGCGTCCGTCAGCGGCTCGGAGGTCTCCTGCATCGCCTCCCGCACCAGGCTGTCCGTCACCAGGCGGTCGGCCAGCCTGCTCTCGTCCCAGATGAAGTCCAGACAGGCGACGGCCCTGGCCACCGGCGTCTCGACGCCGTTGACCCGCAGCAGCAGGTGCTCGCCGGCCCGATGCACGCCGCGCAGCGGCCAGGGCAGCGCCAGGTCGGGACACCACGACAGGGAGACGGTCGCGCCGTCACGGTCCTTGATGAGCAGGGCGTGCTGGAGCGATCCGTCGTACTCCTCCCGCTGGCTGACCAGCCGTATTCGCACGTCGGGGTGATCGGCCCTGAACCCGTCCAGGTCCCGCCGCGCCGTACCGCCGCTGAGCAGGGCGAGCGCGTCCGCGAGCGTCCGGCCGTCCACCATCACTTCACCCCGCTCATGAGAAGGTCACGGATCGCCACGCCGATGGGCAGTCCTGTCGCGGCCTCGATCCAGTGGAACTGGCCGTTCGGATTGATCTCGAGAAAGACGTGGTGCCCCTCGGGGGTGAGGATCAGGTCGATCGCGCCGTAGGCGAGCCCGAGCCGCTCGACCAGCGCTACGCACCGCGCGGAGATCTCCGCGGGCAGTTCGTGCGCCCGGATGGGGGTCGCGCCCGGATCGTAGTGCCGCCAGTCGTAACGCGTGTGGTTGCTCACCTGGGAGTGGATCTCGGCGGCGAAGACCTCTCGTCCGACCACGGTCACCCGTACCTCGACCCGCTTGGGCACGTAGGCCTGGACGATGACCGGGCAGAACCGCAGCGCGTCCGCGTGCGCCACGTCCATGGGGGAGACGGGCGCCGCGAACCGGCCGAGCCACTCCCCGTCGGCCTTGAGCCGGTTGCCATGCACGGGCTTGGTGATCACGCGCCCCTCGTGGCGGTCGTAGAAGTCGAGGAAGCTCTCGGGGTCGGTCGTGATCAGCGTCGCGGGAAGGTCGAATCCCAGCAGCCTGGCCTGTTCGAGCTGGTACGGCTTGCGCCCCGCCCGGTCGAGGACCGCCTTCGAGGCGGGAAGCGTCAGACAGTCGAGGCTGTCCCACAGGCTCTCGGCCATGACGCGGCACTCCTCCTCCACGTAGTCGCGGGCGGTGACCCGGGAGTGCGCGACCGGGTTCAGCGGCCTGCGGTACCAGAGCGAGGTCAGCTCGTCCAGGGCGACTCTGCGCTCACCGGTGTCGAGCACCCGGCGGGTCGAGCCGTCCCCTGAGTGGCCGATCTCCAGGGTCGCGCGGGTCGGATAGCGGGCGGGATCGAAGACGACGACGTCCGCGCCCGCGGTCGTGAGCAGGTCGACCACCTGCTCGGCGTGGTCGTCTCCCTCGGAGGTCAGCACGAGAATCATCGCTACGGCTCCCCGTGCGGGGGCGCGGTGCCCGCGCCCCCGCGGCGGATCGATCAGCTGTCGCCGGAGGTGTGGCTGTGACCGTTGTGGATCACGATGACCTGGCTCCGCACGCCACCGTTGACCTGGAGGAGCTGACCCTCGTCGAGCTCGGGACCGAGAGCCGCGATGTCGTCGAGCGTGGTACGCGTCTTGCTCATGCGTATCCCTGCCTTTCTGTCGTCCGGATCACCCGGTGTGATCCGATGTCGAGAAGATTAGGCAGGCACCTCCCGGCAGGGCGTCCGTCACACGGGTGATCGGCCGTCACCCTGTCAGCGGACATCGGCGTCCGCCTGGCCGCGGCGGGCACCCGAGTCCCGCGTCGCGGACCTTGACGATGGTGGTCGCGCGCAGGATCTCGGCTTGGTGCGCGCCCTTCAGCAAGAAGCCGCGCACCGTAGGGCGGGCATGTGCGGAAACGGCCGTCCTTCTGTGGGGGATGCGCGGGAATCTCGCCATCCGCTCACCTCTGATGGTGCGACAAGAGGGACGGGTCAAAGGTGAGGGGTTGATGGGTTTCGCCACGGTTTGCCGGTGGTGGGCGAGGGCCCCGAGACGATGTTCGCGATGAAAGTGAAAATTGTTGTATCACGTCTATTTTTCGGGAGCGGATGACGTCGAAGGTACGGTCGTTGGGGTGCGCGTCCTCCTGGGAACGGTCTGTCGCCCGGCCCGCTGACGTCGCCTGATGTCCTGAATCTAGGGCCCCAGGTTACGAATCTTTCACATGTCGCGCGTCATTCTTGGTTTTGCCGATAACGTGCAGGAGAATGTGCCATTGTGTGCGCACATTGTTCCGCTGTGCGCGAGAGGCAGTGCGTTGTCCGATGCTCTGGAGCCGGTGAACCCATTCCGTGAAGGGGCCGCCGGTAAGTATTTCGTCGGCAGGGACGACCAGCTCAAGCGTTTCACCCGATCCCTCACCGCGCTCCGCAACGGAGAACCCGCCCATCTCTACGTCGCCGGTGTCAACGGCCGCGGCAAGACCTCCTACCTCGAGAAGCTCGTCGAGATGGCCAGGGAGAAGAGCGGCGTCCTCGCGGTCAGGGTCGCGCTGGACGGAGGCGTACGCGCGCAGCAGCAGATCCTCGCCATGTTCGAGAAGCTGCTTCGCAAGATCGACGAGGTTCACACGGAGGTGGCCAGCGCGCCCCGTCTCGTCGCGGAGTGGAGACAGGTGGGTGACTCGCCGTTCCAGCTGCCCACCTCCGAGCGGCTGCAGAACGACCACCTGTTGCAGGACCTCGCCTATGTCAGGGACGTCGTCGCCGAGCTGGGTTTCCGGCATCTCGTCCTGTGCGTCGACGAGGGCGAGCGGATCGAACCGTACGCGCTGTCGGCCCTGAAGAGCGCGCTGCTGGAGCTCCAGGAGTACCTCGTCGTGCTCTCGATCCGGCTGGCCGAGGACCACGGGGACCCGGTGCGCGCGGGCAAGCTGAAGCTGGAGGAGATCGCCGCGGCGGCGGACCGGGACATGGGGGCGGCCCGCCTCTTCGTCGGAGGGGTCGGGCTTGGCTCGTTCACTCCCGCCCAGGCCCGGCGCTGCGTCGCACGCCGCCTCGAGGACAACGCCATCCGTTTCGACGACGAGGTGATCGGCCTCATCGGCCGCGTCGCGGAGGGACTGCCCGACCGGATCATCTCCTACGCGCACGAGGTGTACGACCGGACCGAGGCGGACGAGGCCGAGGTCGCGACCACGGACACCTTCCGCCAGACCTTCGTCTCCCTGCACCAGTTCGAGCTCGACGCGGCGAAGGCGCTGTGCGCGCAGTCCACGGGTTCGGAGCGCAGGGCGCTGCGTGAGCTGGCCACGCACGACGTGCCGCTCACCCCGCTTGAACTGGCGAAGAAGCTCTACACCGACGTTCCGGTGAACGCGCTTGAGCCGGTGGCGGAGGCGCTCAGGGGCGTCCTGGACAGGGTCGGCGACACCGTCCGGGTGAGCGCCGGGGGGCGCTACCTGGTCCCCGACGCCGTCCGCCGCTACGCCCTGGAGATCTCGATGGAGCCGGAGTGAGCACCGGCACGTGGTTCGAGCGGCTGGCCGGGGCCGAGGAGCACCTGATCCCCGCGGACCTGCGCAGGGCCGCCGAGTTCCTGTGGTCCGCCAGGAAGCAGGGCGAGGGGTGGGGCGACTACCCCGGGGTTCCCGCCAACCTGCAGGTGACCGCCCAGGTGATCGGCGCGCTGCAGACCCTGCGACACCCCAAGATCGGCGAACTGGTCACCAGCGTCGCCGCCTGGGCTCACAAGCACTACGCGGAGCAGCCGCCGACCACCGTCCAGGACGCCGTCGGGCTGCTGATCCTCGCCACCGCGGACCAGGACATCGACGGCCGCTATCCGGATGAGTTGCGATCGGCCCTGCACGCGGCCCTGGAGCACGTGGACGGCGACCGGGTCTCCACCCTGACCCTGATCCAGGCGGTGCTGGCCGCCGAGCCCTGGCCGGACGAGCACAGGGCACGGGCCCGTCCCTGGGTGGACGAGCTGGTCCGCAGGGGCCAGGGGGCGGACGGATGGCACAGGACCGGCCTGCCTGAGGAGTCGCTGCCGGTGACCTCGCTGGCCGTACGCGCGCTCGCCCCCTGGCGGCACGACCGCGCCGTCAAGCGGGTGGTCCAGCCCGGCCTTGACCACCTGCGCTCCCACCTGCTCAGGGACGGCTGGGCGTCTGCGGCGCTCTCGGGCACCTATGCCCTGACCCTGGTGCTGCGCGCGCTCGCCACCGACGCAGACCGCGAACCGGGACTGTTCGAGGAGGGGCTGGACCTGCTCCGTTCGCGGCAGCGCTCGGACGGGGGCTGGACCGGCGGCGAGCGGGAACACGGCAGCAGCGGCGTCGAGCACACCGCGGCGGCCGTCACCGCGCTGGCCGAGGCCGGTGCCTGCCGCTATGTGCCGCTGCTCGCGGCACGCCCGGTCATCCGCGAGCTGACCACCTCCCTCGACGAGGTCACCAGACGCCAGGTCGCTCTCGAGGAGGACGTCGAGAGACAGGTCGAGGAGCGTCTTGGCCGCGCCATCACCGAACGCCGGCAGCTGAGGCGGAGACTCCAGGAACGCGAGGCCGAGCTCAGGCACCTCCACAGACTCGTCGACGAGAAGGAGAGCCCGTCCGGGACGGTTTCGGTGAAGGACTCGCCGTCGGTGAGGGGGAGGGAGGTGAGATGGCTGCTTCTCGGGGTCACCTTTCTGGGTTCCTCCTCTTTCGTCGTGAACCTCCTCGCCAGGGACCAAACCGCGAGCGTCCTCGGTAGTGTCCTGCCTGCCGTGATCACGGGGCTGACGGCTGGGACGGCGGCGGCGTCCACCTTTCTCCTGCGGCGCGTAGCCAACCGGGCGAAGCCGGAGAGTCCGGGCACGAGAGAGGTCCGGCGGCTCGTCGACGTCTTCATGGACGTCACCGGTGAGCTTTCCCCCTCGGTGCGGGAGGAGCTGGTTTACCGCCTCGCGAGGGAGGGCGCCGACCTCCCCCCCGAGTTGTTCCTGCGGTTCCTCACGGAGCTGACGATCAAACTGCACATCGACCGCGAGACCAATCGGCGGCTGCGCCCCTGGATGGAGACGTTCGCGAAGATGGAGCCGCAGGACCGCCAGGTGCTCATCGTCCAGCTGCGCCAGGCCATCCTGTGAGGCGGGTACGGCGGGCGGCCGCGGCCGTACTCCTGGGGGTCCTCGCCTTCGCCGTCCCGGTCGTGCCCGCTGTGCCCGTCTGGGCCGAGCCGGGCTCGTCCGGGACGATCAGCGTGGAGGCGTTCGTCCGGAGGGGGGACAGGAACGCGCAGGTGGTCACCACCGTGCGGAACGTGACCGGCGCCCCGATCGACAGGCTCCGGGTTGAGCTGTGGAACGACGGCAAGGTCGTGGTGGCCGCGGACCGTGTCGCATTGCCCGCCAAGCAGTCGACGGTGGTGCGCCTGACCATCGACGACCCCGAGAACTCCCATGTGGTCGTCACCGCCCGCGCGGGCGGGATCGAGGACCAGGTGGCTGTGCCGCCCAAGGGCGCGAAGGCCGGCGACCCGGAGGCGGGCGCGATGGTCGTCGCCCTGGTGACCTCGTTGCTGAGCCTCCTGGGGGTCGGCCTCGGCGTGTTCGTCACCCATGTGACCAACGACAAACGCGAGAAACACCGGATGCGCTTCGAGGCGCGCAAGAATGACACCGACCGTTACTCTCCCGCGTATCGGGAGTTCCTCGACCGCTGGAACAGCAGCATCAGCTCCTCCCATCTGGAGAGCCGTTTCGGGCAGCTACGCGGCAAGGCGTATGTGCCGGAGAACGTGGTGACCCTGTACGGCGAGACCTTGGTCACCCTGCGCGACGCCATGGCGACGACGGACGCCAAGAAGGCCGCCGCGCGACGGCTCTACACCGCCGTCGACGAGCTCACCGGGACCAGGGCCGAAACCGGCTGACCCTCGCCGCCGACGGAGAAGGCATGACGGTAAAGGCTGATGGAGAAGGCGCGACGGTGAGGGCCGACGGAGAAGGTACGACGGTGAGGAGGGAGGCGGGCGGTGGCCAGCCTGGGCGGATAAGGCGACAGGGCACCCGGAGAATCAGGGCAATTCCGACAATTTATGGCAATTCATGCCCTTGAATTTCCGGGTAATAATCCAAGCGTGAGCGGATATTCCAGGCGGTCATTTCTTTGGCTCGGCGGTGTCGTCGCGGCCGGAGCGCTGATCCCGGCGGCGCATGACCTGTACGCGGGGGGCCGTGCCGCGTATGCGGAGGGTGACCCTTTCCTCCTGCTGCGCCGCAACTGGCGGGACGTGACGGTGGGGGCGGGGTTCGACGCCGCGGCGGAGCCGTACCGGACGCGGCTGGCGAAGCTGGGGGCGACGGCGGCCGGATATCGCGAGACCATGGCAGCGACCGACACCTCGCTCTGGCCGGACCAGATGTTTCCCTCCTACGTCGCGACCCCGAAGCGGCTGCAGACCATGGCCCGCGCGTACACCCTGCCGGGGACCGGTCTCACCGGTGACGCGAACCTGGCCGCTGCCATCGCTGCCGGCGTCGACCACTACCGGCAGCGGGTGTACACCGCGGGCGCCGACCCGGTCGGCAACTGGTGGCACTGGCAGATCGGCGTTCCCAAGCAGCTCCTCAGCACGGCCGTGCTGATCGATCCGCACCTGGCGGACCAGCGAGGCCAGGCGCTGTGGGACGCGGTGGATCACTTCGTCCCCGAATGCCGCCTTGACGACTACAGCGGTACCAGCACCGGGGCCAACCGGGTCGACCTGTGCATGGTGAGGCTGCTGTACGCCATGCACAGGTCGGACCCGGAGAAGGCCGCGCTGGCCGCCTCGGCACTCTCCCCGGTCTTCCCCTACGTCCTGAAGGGCGATGGCTTCTACCAGGACGGCTCGTTCGTCCAGCACACCTCCATCCCCTACCAGGGCACATACGGGGCGTCGCTGCTCTCCGGTCTCGCGACGCTGCTCGCGGTGTTGCGCGGCTCGCCCTGGGAGATCAGCGACCCGAACAGGCAGATCGTCTGCGACATGGTCGAGAGGTCGTTCGCGCCGGTCGTGCACGACGGCTTCTGCATGGACCTCGTCAGCGGCCGGGGGATCAGCAGGGAAGCGTACGGTGACCACGAGAGGGGCCGCGCGATCGCCTCCGCGATCCTGCTGCTGGGGGAGGCGGCCTCCGCCGCCGAGCGAGCCCGCTGGCAGGGCATGGTCAAGGGGTGGGCGCGGCGGGACACCTGCAGGCCGATGCTCAAGGCGGCCGAGAACAACGATCTGGGGTTTCACGCACGCCTCGCCACGATCCTGGGCGACGAGACGATCCCCGCCTCCAAGGAACCCGCCGGGCACCGGCTGCTGGCGATGAGCGCCCGCGCCGTCCACCGCAGGCCAGGCTGGTGCGCTGGACTCAGCATGGCCTCCTTCAGGATCGGCCACTACGAGTACGGCAACGGCGAGAACCTGCGAGGCTGGCACACCGGCTCGGGAATGCTCTACTGGTGGGGCGAGGGGCACGGCGACCAGTACTCCGACTCCTTCTGGGCCACCGTCGACCCCTACCGCCTGCCGGGCACGACCGTCTCAACCCGGCGGCTGGCCGACGGCGCGGGCAACGGGTGGGGCGAGACCTGCCCGCCGGGCCGCTGGGTCGGCGGCGCGACCGACGGCGTGTACGCGACGGTCGGCCAGCACCTGAACGGCTTCGAGAGCACGCTGGAGGCCTTCAAATCCTGGTTCTTCCTCGACGACGCGGTGGTCTGCCTGGGCGCCGGGATCACCGGCGGCGACGGCGTGCCGGTGGAGACCATCGTGGACAACCGCAGGACCGACGCGCGTCTCACCGTTGACGAGAGGGCGGGCTGGGCGCACCTGGAGGGGCACGGCGGCTACGTCCTGCCCTGCGCCCGCCCGCGCGCGCTGCGCGAGGAACGCGGCGGCGGCTCGGTCACCCGGAGCTACGTGACCCTCTGGCTCGACCACGGCATCGATCCCGACGCGGCTGACTACGTCTACCTGCTCCTGCCGGGCGCGAGCCCGGCGCAGACCCGGGCCCGCGCCGCCGACCCCGGCTGGGCGTGCGTGCTCGCCAACACCGCCTGCCAGCAGGGCGTCCGGGTCCCCTCGCTCGGGATCACCGCCGTCAACTTCTGGAACCAGGGAGCCGTCGGCGGCCTGACCGCCTCAGCCCCGTGCGCGATCCTCGTCAGGGAAAGCGGCGACGGCACGGCGACGCTGACCGTGTCCGATCCCCGATGTGACCTGGACGGGCTGACCGTCACCTGGGAACGGCCGGTGGCCAAGGTGCTCCACCGCCCCCCGCTCCTGGCCGGGGCCACGACCGGCGCGAGGCTCGCGCTCACCTTCGGACGGCTGGCGGACCAGACAGGCGGCTCGCACACGGTCACCGTACGGCTCGCATAGGGCGCCGCGTCGGTCGCCGCCTGCCTCGCGTGATCGGTCAGGGCGTGAGCAGCCGCTGCGGGCCCGCCCCTTTCTCGCTCAGAACGTCATGGGGGTTGACCAGCGCGCACTGCTCGAACGACAGGCAACCGCAGCCGATGCACTCGGTGAAACGGTCACGCATCCGCTCCAACCGTTCGATGCGCTCGTTGAGCTTCTCGCTCCAGCACGCCGACGCCCGAACCCAGAACTCCCGGGTGGGGGTGTGATCGGCGGGCAGCATGGACAGGACCTCTTCGATCGCCGAGAGCGGGAGGCCGACGCTCTGGGAGGCGCGGATGAACGCGACCCGGCGCAGGGTGCCCCGGCTGTAGCGACGCTGGTTGCCGGTGGTGCGCCTGCTGTGGATCAGTCCCTGCCGTTCGTAGAAGCGCAGGGCGGAGGCGGGAACGCCACTGCGTGCGGCCAGCTCGCCGACGGTGAGCTCCTCGGCGATCGAGGCGGGCTGTGTCATGCGGATCACACTAGCTTGACTTAAACCTTTGTTTAAGTCCGAGGCTGTTCCCATGAGGTCACCGGAGCCCGTACGGGGCGACCGGGACGAGGACCGTCCATTCGTCCTCACCACGCGCGGAGAGAAGGAATCTGTCATGCCCGAGAAGGGATCCGTCATGCCCGAGAGGCCGTTCCAGCTCGCAGTGATCGTGGGCAGCGTCCGGCAGGGCCGGTTGGGGCCGACCGTGGCGAACTGGTTCGCCGGCCAGGCCCGGTTACGTGACGACATACGCGTCGACGTCGTCGATCTGGCCGACGTGCCGTTGCCCACGGCGCTGCCCGCCTTCGGGGAAGTGCCGGTGCCTGAGACGGCGAGGGTTCTGGCGGCGCTGACCCCGCGGCTGGACGCGGCCGACGCGTTCGCCGTGGTGACGCCCGAGTACAACCACAGCTTTCCCGCTTCCCTGAAGAACGCGATCGACTGGCACTTCACGCAGTGGCAGGCCAAACCGGTCGGGTTCGTCTCCTACGGTGGCCTGGCCGGCGGCCTGCGGGCGGTCGAACAGCTCCGCGCGGTTTTCGCCGAGCTGCACGCGGTCACCGTCCGCGACACGGTCAGTTTCCACAAGGCCTGGGAGCGCTTCGGCCCCGACGGCCTGCCCAAGGACCCGGAGGGCTGCAACTCGGCGGCCAAAGTCATGCTCGACCAGCTCGCCTGGTGGAGCCATGCGCTCCGGGAGGCCCGGGCCAGGCGCCCGTACGCCGGCTGACCCGATCTCACAGCGCACACCATCTGACAGCATCCGACACCATCCGACAGCAGGAGGAACAATGAACCTCGTTCGCGATCTTCTACCGGATCCGGCCCGCTCCGACGTCGGCGCCGTCCTGGTGACCCAACGGACCGTGGGAACGTCCCAGCGGGCGACGGCGCAAGCCGTCACCGCCGAATGGGAGAGGACGCCGTGGCCGGAGGGCCTCGTCTCGCTCAACTGCTACCTGAGCACCGACGGCGAAAGCGTGCTGACCTACGAGCAGTGGACGGGGGAGGAGGCTCTCCACGCGTTCGCGCGAGCTCGCCGTACGGTCGGCACGGACGCCGCGGAACCGGTCGAGTACCGCCTGTACCGCAGCGGGAGCCGGGACGACGCGCCGGAACCGGGGTGCATTGTCATCGTCTCCGTCGAGTTCGTCAGCCCCGACCGGCAGCGGCAGGAACGGTGGGTCGACACCGTCTTCGACGCGCTGGCGGCCGAGACAGAACCCCGTCCCGGCGGGATCTCCGCGCACTTCCACCTCAGCGTCGACGGCACCCGGGTGCTCAACTACGCGGAGTGGACCGATGAGGAGGCGCACCGTGAGGCTCTCGAAAACAGCGGGCAGGGAACCGTCGGCTCTGCACCCGAGTGGCGCCGGGTCCTGGACTTTCCCGGGGTGAAGGACAGCGGATTCAAGCGGTACCGCTTCTACCGAAGCCTCGCCAGACCGCACTGAAGCCTCGCCGAGCCGTACCTGAAGTCTCACCGAACTGTGCGCGGGCCCGCCGAACTGTGCGCGGGCCCCGCCGGGCCGGGTGAAGCCTCGCCGGGCGGACCACGTGCGAGCTTTGCCGGGTCACTGCGAGCCTCGCCGGGCCACGAGCCTGAGTTCACGTGATCCACACCCCGCGAACCCTCACCTTCCGCGTCCTTCGACTCGCCCCTGACCTCGCCGGAACTCTCTTCGGCAGGCTCAGGTGAGACGAGTGCCGAGCGGACAACCAGCAAGGAGGATCGATGACACGTCACGAAGATGAAGAGATCTTTGACAGCACGACGGAGTGGGTGGCCAAGCACATTCGCCGCTACGTCGAGACCGACGGCAAGGAGGGCCACCTGTACCAGGGCTGGCCGACCCTGCTGCTCAGCACCCGCGGCCGGAAATCGGGCAAGCTACGCCGTACCGCTCTGATCTACGGCCAGGACGACGATCGCTACCTGCTGGTGGCGTCGAACGGCGGCTCTCCCCAGCATCCCGCGTGGTACCTCAACCTGGCCGCGCACCCCGACGTCGTGGTGCAGGTCGGCCCGGACAGGTTCGCCGCCCGAGCCCGCGCCGCCGACGCGGCGGAAAAGCAGCCGCTGTGGCGCCTGATGACCTCCATCTTCCCCCTCTACGAGAGCTACCAGGCCAAAGCCGATCGGGACATCCCTCTGGTGATCATGGAGCGTCTCCGGTGAGCGGCGGCGTATCCGGCGAGGCTCCCGCTGCCCGGTGAGCGGCGGCGTACCCGGTGAGGCTCCCGCTGCCCGGTGAGCGGCGGCGTACCCGGTGAGGCTCCCGTCCGCCCGCACTCACCTCGCCCGGCCGTCGTTTCCCGGGCCCACCCGATCGGGGCCGTCTTCCTTTGACGACGCTCGCTCCACGGCTTACCCGTCCCTCTTGGCGAGGGTCGTGCCACAACGCTGAGCGGCGATCTGGTACGGCGCGCGAGATGGCATGTCCGTCACGCCGGGCGGCCTATCTCAGGGGATCGAGGCGATCTCGGTTGGCTCTTCGGGCATAGCCGGACAGCCGAATCATCGACCGCTCGCGCGGGTCTTTGGCGAATCAGGCGAACTCGCGATGCTGCTGATGGTCGGCGCAGAGCACACGGGACGGCGCCCAGCCGGACAGAACGATGTCGGATGACCCCGGAACAGGGCGAGACCCGCCTTGTTCGTCGAAGCGCGGCGAGCGATGTACTGACTGGAGGATTCGTGGGGGATTCAAAGCCACTTGAGCTGTTCGATGATCTCTATCGTGAGAGCGACGATCCCTGGAACACGCTTACCAGTGCGTACGAACGCGAGAAGATAGCCGATGCGTTGAGTCAGCTCGGCTCCCGGCACTACCGGCACATTTTCGAACTGGGCTGCGGGGCAGGGGCTATGACCGAACATCTCGCAGAACGCGGTGATCTGGTCAGTGCGGTCGACGGCTCCCAGGTGGCCGTGGACATCGCCCGGCGGCGCTGCGCCGAGTTGCCCGGGGTAACCGTTGGCCACATGGTCGTGCCCGCATCGCTGCCCCCGCGGGAAACGTTCGATCTGGTGATCGTTTCAGAGGTCGCCTACTACCTCAACGCGGAGGATCTCCGCGTCACCGTGGCAGGCCTCGTCGATGCCCTTGTGGTGGGGGGCGACCTGTTGACGGTGCACTGGGCCGAGGACGATCCCGACCATTGCAGCACCGTCGAGGAGGTCGGCGCGGCGTTCACCGGCGACGGTCGGCTGACACCTCTACGGGGACACACGGCCACCCGTCATGGCACGAGCTATCGCGTGGACCTGCTGCGAAGGTGAGGGGTGACGATCCGCGAAACCAGATGGCCACTATGTGCCACTGGTACGGGCGGGCCGGCACACCGAACCCTGGAAAGCCCCCTGGGCCATCCGCGACGGCTGCGAGGTCACCGTCCCCGATCGACCTTCCGGCAGGACCCGTATGTCCGTGTCGGCGGTCACCCTGCGGGGGCCGGTTCGACATGGTGATGACGGTAGGGGAACAGGTCATTTCCGTGATCGACAACGGTGCTGCACCGGTGCCGGACAAGCTCGATCGTCGATGCCCGGTCGAGATCCTCCTCCCACTTGTCGTCCCTCGGGTTCAGCGCCGCGTCCACGTTGTAGTGCAACCAGTCGCTGACCAGGTAATCGCGGCGGAAGTCGGTTGCCCACTGGGAGTTGCCACCCCAGCCGTACGAGAGGTCGTCGACGGGTCGTGATCGGCGTCGGTAGGTCCAGTACAGAGTGGACCGGTCGGCGACGCCCGCGACAAGCCGTCTCACCCCGGCTCTGACGACCACTCCGGCCCGCATCAGCAGCATGGATCCGACGAGGTAGCCGGGCCAGCACTCCTCGACGATCGCGGGGGGCTCGTCGGGGTCGTCTGCCTGCCGTACCGCGACGATCTCATGGAAGAACGGGTGGAAGTCACGTTTGTCGATCCGGTTCGCGCCCAGCGCCTCGCAGAAGGCGGGGTAGGCGTCGACCGACGGGAAAAGCGTGTTCGCGACCGGCGTGGAATCGTCTGAAGGATCCTGGTAGTTCATGATGAGCAGGTCGAGGACCCGACTCACGGCGTAGAGCCGCTCCAGCGGGCTGTAGCCCTGACGGTGAGACTTCCCGAGATTCCCGAGAGGAATCAGGTGGCTGCCGGGCCGACCTGCCTCCAGTACCTCCTCCACGTGCGCCGGATGTTCGTTCAGCCACCGTCGCAACTCGTCGGCCAGACCGGCACCTTCATGGTCGAGGACGTTCTCGTAGAGAAAACGCCAGTGATGACCGGAGTAGACATCGTCGTCCATGCGCCCCAGGGTCACATGCGCACACGCTTCCAAGCGAAGCGTTTCCACTGATCCCACGTACGTTCCCGCCCGTGCCCGCCTGGTCCGCCGACGGCCACCGGATCAAAGCGCCGCTGGAGTACTTCCGCGGCCCCGACAAGACCTGGGGCTACGGCGCGCTTCGTGTTGCGGACGGCACTGCGGTCACGATGACTGCCTCCTCCCACAACAGCGCCTCCTACCAGCGGTTTTAGCAGCAGATCGAGGACGACGCTCTCGGCGAGGGCAACATCTGGGTGATCGCTGACAACCTGTCCAGCCATGCGAGTCCGGCCACCCGGACCTGGCTGGCCGACCATCCGCGTATTTTGAGGAACGCGGCATTAGCCACCGCACCACACCGGCTGGACGCCTCAGGATGCCGACGCACCGCGCCGTCGAGTGCGACGAGAGCTCGGTAGCTCAAGCGGATGGAATACTGCCGGGACGTGCTGGACGGTTCATTACCCAGGTCCACTTTGTCCTCAAACCATCATAAATTCCACTTTTCAAACTCGGAATCTTCTACCGAGCGGTAGAGAAGTCCAATACCGAGTTTGATGATCCATCACACAATCACGTCTGGCGCTTTCTCCTCGCGTCATCCCTAGCTAGAGTTAGAGTATGGGAAATCCGCGGATGACCTTGGCGACCCAGCTCGTTCTACGCGCGCTGCTCGGTGACCCCACTCGCGAAATGTATGGATTAGAAATATGTGCTACGGCAGGCTTACCTAGCGGCACCATTCACCCCATCCTTGCCCGCCTGGAGGCTATCGGCTGGCTTGAATCCCATTTCGAAAACACTCTTCCGCAGGAAGCTGGGCGCCCCCGTCGTCGCTACTATCGGTTCACTCAAGATGGGGCAGAGAATGCTCGCATTGCGCTTGCGCGGTCTTCCAATAGGGAAAAAATTCTACCCGGCACGTTCCGCAAGCTCGCCGACGGTAACGTATGAACGACCAAACCATCCCCCCAAGAGAATCATCTCGAAAGAATGAAGACAGCTTCGGTGTTGATGATTCCGTCGCCCTCATTCGTAAGCTCGAAAACATAGGAGAGGCCGAGCGCGCTTATGAATTGATAAACAATCTCAGCTATGCCCATGAGCTCACTCGGGATCTTATCAAGACTCTCCGAAACAAGGTTTCCCAAGGTTTTGATATCAGTGCGGGCAATGATATCAAGAAATCGCTTCGGCAAGCTTTGGGTAGCGCACGAAACCTAGACGGTGACCTTCGGCGAGTACGAAAAATTATTAAGAGCATTGACGAGCAGCGCGACCTCAGCCATATCAGCAGCCTCGCAGACACCCTCTCTTCGGTCCTCGGCCATATTCGCAGGCCGGACCAAGTCGTCGCTTACGCTCTCGGCAAGCTTGTCGCCCTCTATAATAATCGCGATCTTCATCGCAACCAGAATCATTTTCGAGACTTTGGCCGCCTGGCCAGCCTTGTCAAGGAAATTAGCCTTACTCTCATTCAAGCATACGATCAATCTCGTAATCTTGAAACGCTATACTTTGAGCTTCAGCAAGAAGATTTATTTATTGAAATAGATCTGATCGAGATACCTTCTTGGGTGGTAATTTCATCACCGGTTCGCTGTCTGGTGGACTTTACGGTTTACCTCCTTCCCAAAGAACAACAAGCGCGTTATGCGGAGGAGTTTCGTGCCGAAATTTGGGATCTAATTGCGGCGAAAGCAACTAGATCCATGCAAGTGTGGTATGCGGTACTTCAGCTGAGCCGAGCTTGGCAGCTACGACGAGAGCTAAGCAGCGGTCCCAAGCGGCCTCGGATCGGATCCTTCCGGCGCGCTGCACATTGGGTATTGGCCTCAAATCTACGTACTTGGCCTGTTCTGATAGTCACGCTACTGTGGGGCAGCATAGACACATACCGCGACACCGGTCTCGGTGCAGCAATCCTGGTCGCAGTAGGTAGTGGAGCAGTTTTTCATACCATGATAAAGAGTTTTCGCAGACTCCTCCGCGTGGAAGTCCAGCGACGTAGGAAGCGCGCGAAGTGAATGTTTTCCCTTCAGCTGGTCTGCTAACTAGCAGGCCAGCCGAAAAGTTTCAGTCAATCCACACCTGCTTGACATTCAAGCAACCAGGACTGTCCGATGGCAACCCGACCCGGAGTGCAGGGCCGCCAGACCCGAGCGCTGGAAGCGGGGTGGCAGCCTTTACGAAGAGCTCACTCATACTGCTGGAAGTCTTCTGCTGATTGTGAGTTCGCTCAGTAAACGTCGGCGAGTGGAAAGCCCTTAGCCACGGCTCAGGGGCTCGGAGGTGGCGCCCGATGAACCGTCGTGGTGACCTCATGCCCCTGGAGCAGGTGCTCGCCGAGCTGGGCGGCATCTCGCGCCGGACCTTCTATCGCTGGCGTGAACTCGGTCGGGCTCCCGTGTGCGTCCAGCTCCCCAACCGAGACCTCTGCGTCTGGCGGAGCGACTTCGTCGCGTGGCTCGACTCCATGCGGGAAGCGGCGTGAACATCAGCTACATGGAGACGGCGGTGGAACTCAAAGAGCTGCCGTCCAACCCGTTGAAGCTGATCAAGTGGAAGCCGCCGAAAGCCGCCTCCTCGGTTGATCCGCGTACGGTGGTCAACCCGGTTCAGACTCGGGAACTCCTCGTTGCCGTGTCCTACGCGGGGCGCACGCGAGGGCGCCACCTGGCCGCGCTGTTCGCCTGCATGTACTACGCGGCACTCCGGCCGGAGGAAGCTACGGGACTGCGTCGGCAGAACTGCGACCTACCCGCCAAAGGTTGGGGCATGATCACTCTCGAACGGGCGCGACCTCAAGCGAACAAGCGGTGGACCGACTCGGGGGAGACTCACGACTCGCGCGGCCTCAAACACCGGGCCAGTGACGACAGCAGGGAGATTCCGATCCCGCCGCGCCTCGTCGAGATCCTCCGCAGGCACATCGAGATGTACGGCGTCGCGGACGACGGCAGGCTGTTCCGCACGTCGAAGAGGAGGCCGTTCTCCGCCTCGGCTTACTCGGGTGTCTGGCAGATCGCCCGGGAGCCGGCGCTCACACCGGAGCAGGCGGCCTCACCGCTGGCCGCACGGCCGTACGACCTTCGGCATGCGGCGGTCTCCCTCTGGCTCAACGCGGGGGTACCTCCCACCGAGGTCACCCAGCGCGCCGGTCACGAGGTCGACGTGCTCCTGCGTGTCTACGCCAAGTGCATCGACGGCCAGCGTTCCTGTGTCAATCGGCAGATCTCCGATGCGCTCGGCGACTGACTGGTTATGACGGCTTGGACTGGCCCACCCAGACGGCCCGGCTTGGACTCACCTGGCTCCTCTGGCGACCTCGGAACCTCGATGTCGGCCTGAATTGGCCCCACCCCGAAACGCGTCGTTTGGAGACCCGTGAGGAGGGGCCAGCCCACAAGGCCAAAACCCACATTCAGTGGATCATGAATGGGTGTTACCTCTGGCGGGGGCGGTCTGGGATGCCGAGAGCGCTCCGGGGCGCATGCGCCGGATAAGGTCCGAACTTCACCGGACACGACTGTCCGGTGGAGTTCGGCGTAGGTGGGATGCGGTCAGGCCAACTGCTGGGCGTGCAGGCCGGTGAGGCGTTCGTAGGCGGGGCTCTCGTCGGGGTAGAGGACCTGGATGTCAATGGGGAGGGCCGTCCCGGGGTCGACGCTGTGTCCGCCGCCATTGGGGGAGCCGAGCAGGACGGCGCCGTCGGTGCCGTTGCGGAGGATCTCGCCCCAGAAGGTGTCGGTGAAGCTCTTGGACAGTGCGGTCCCCTCCGGCAGGTCACCGAAGCCCACGGCCCATTTCATGACACGGGTGTCCTCGGCGTGCATCGTGAGCCGGTAGGAGTAGATGTGCCCCGCGCCTTCCGCCCAGTGGCCCCGCAGTTCCTGGTCGACGCGCAGGTTTCCCACGAAGCGGGCCGCCAGCGCGGACTGGGCCTGGTCGTTCCAGGAGCCGTTCGGACTTTCGGCCATGGGGATTGTCTGCAGATTCGCGATCGAGGTGCCTCGGTTCACCGGCAACGAGTGCCCCTGCTGGTTGGCGGCCGAAAAGAGCGTGTTGTCCTCGGCCGTGTTGTTGACGACGGCACTCACTCCATCGCCGCTGTGGTCGAATCCGTACTCGGAGAAGTTGTTGGCGTATACGCCCGTCGGAATGGCCAGGATCTTGTCGCCACGCCCCGGGGTCTGCCCCGCGTTGAAGTTCGAGCCCCGGTAGAGACAGAAGTTGCCCTCGGGGCACGCCTCGGCCCCCTGGCCGTAGATCACTTTCGGTTCCCTGTCGTTCACTGTGCTTCCTTACCGTTAGCGGCTGAGGCGGCTACCCCAGGGGAAGCCGTCGGGTTCTGCGGACGGTGGCTGTCGCGAGTGTTGTTCGAGGGCGAAGCCCCACGCGTCGTGACAATGTGACCGGCACAGACGCCCGATAGACACACTATGAGGTTCTTAAGCTACTAAGCGTAACGACACGTGGGTTCATCCTGGTCGTCCACAGGGACCGTTAGCTGGCACATAACCGGGACCGTAGCGGCGCTGACCTGTGCCGTTGCTCTTGATCGGCTTCGGGTGGGGCCAAAGCCGTCACGCCTCTTCGGCGAAGATCATTAATTGGGGCCGCCCAAGCCGCCAGGTGCGGTTGGAGCCGTCCTGGCCAACTGACCTTTACTCGATCCAAGAGGCCCTGGCTCCCCGCCGGGGCCTCTTTCGTTACCCGCGTCTCGATCAAGGATGACTGTTCCGCAGGATCTCTATGGCCTCTAGGACGTCGGTGACGGTGTGATCCGCCTCGTGATCCTGGTCTGGCCAGGCGCCTCTGTCGATCCAGATCGTTCGCAGACCTGCTGACCGTCCGCCAGCGATGTCTGCGGTGAGAGCGATGTCTGCGGTGAGATTGTCGCCGATTGCCCACCCACCGTCCGACAGGGCCATCCTGCACCGCTCGGCCGCGATCTCGAACGACCTCGCTGCGGGCTTTCGGACACCCTCGATGCCTGAAAGCGCCATGGCGTCCACGGCCTCGGCCAGACCCGTCTGCCGGATCTTCCCCAACTGGTTGTCCGCCGTCCCGTTGGTGACGATCGCCACGCGCCATCCTGACACCCATAGCCGGGACGGCCCGCTCAGGACCTCGGGGCGACAGTGGACGAGGTACGGCATGCGTCTGCGGTACTGGCCCCAGAGCTCCTCAACCGGATCGAGGAGGCCGAAGTGCTCTCGTACCTTGGCGAAGAACACTTCGCGGTGCGGGTAGCCGGAACGGTCGAGGGCGGCCAGCCAGTTCACGCCGTCGTGTCCGAGCTCGTGGTCCTGGGCGAACTCCTCGACCCACAGCCGGAACGCCTCGTCCAGGTCGACGAGGGTGTTGTCCAGATCGAAGAGGGCCAGTTGTTGCACGGAAACCGAGCCTATCCGGCGCTGTTTCCCGGATCCGTGCGCTCCGCGCTGACGCTGATTTGGGTGATCTGAGCTGGCAGAACGGCTCCAAGATCATCACGTACATGCTCCGCGACCGCTGACATACGGCTGCCTACAGTGGCACCTGGCTGCCTGAGGACGTCATGGGGAGGCAAGGCGAAAGCCCAGGTGGGAGGGTGTTTTCGCTGCTAGGAAGAGTGCCCCCGGCATGATTCGAACATGCGACACCCGCTTTAGGAGAGCGGCGGCTACATGATGGTCCTGTATGGCGTGAGCTGCAAGGACATGCCTCGCAGCTCGCGCTTCCCTCAAGATCATCCCATGCGTGTCCCGAGCTGGGAAAGGTTCATCGCCAAGTCGGTATGCGCCGAGAGAATCAAATCGGTAGGTGAACAGTGCGTGGCTTGGCGGACTTTCCCGGTCACAGCGCTAGCGATTCAGGAACAGCTTGAGTAGCTTCCATGCCCGGTTTCGGCGACTGGGATCGGTCGACCATAGGTAGATAACGGCCAAAACGGACAGTAAGACAACCGCGATCAGTGCGGCAGAGAGCAGATTGGACATGATCGACACAGGTTTCCTCTAGGTCCGGGGGCGTCTGAGGCATAGGCGCCGGTTGGGTCATCGCTGCCTCGATGGCATCCATTGATGCGGCATGACCGTTCCATCGAGGGTGCGATGTGCTCTTAGCTTGGACCGGACGAAAGGGACGTTTACAAGCTACGTCGGATCCTTGACAAGGTGGGACGCGATAGTACGCATGCTAACGACTGCTGACAAGGCTTGACGATCCTGGATCGATTTAAGCGAAGAAGCTTTACATTTTCTGACAGTCTGGCATGCTCGTGACTACCATGAGCCAACAGCACATAAGTTCCTCTGCTGAGTCCCCATTGGAGGCGCTGCGAGCCCGCCTGAAGCGGCTGCACCGCACCAACGGGGAGCCGAGCACTCGCACTATCGCCAGCCGGATCAAGGTGGTCAGTCATACCACGGTGCACAGTGTGCTGCGGTGCGAAAAGGAACCGCGGTGGGGCCAGTTGGAACTCGTGGTCGAGGCGCTGGACGGCGACATAGAGGAGTTTCGTCAGCTCTGGGTGGCCGTACGTGACGCTCATGATCAGCATAACCAAACGACCAACGTGGTTAGTTCGGCCATAGACTCCATAAATACGCCTCGGAATCTCCACTATGAACCCCCGTCGGCTGTCGTGATTGACTATGACACCGATCTATCGGAAACCTTTCCCGTCTACTCTAAAAGCATCAACATAACGCATGGTGACCTTAGTCACCTTAATGTCAAAGTTGCTGAACTGAGCCAGGAGCGCGATGACCTCGCCGCTCAGCTACAAACTGCGACAACCACTGTGGCCGATGCCCATGCCAAAATTGAGCATCTTCAACGGGTGCTGCGCGATATTTGGCCCATTGCCGGTCATTCCCTTCTCGGTCACGCAGGTCACGTCACGAGCGTGGAGTTTTCTCCTGATGGCCGACTGCTTGTCACGGCAGGGGAGGATGGCACCGTGCGTATGTGGGACCCGACCACCCGCCAACCAATCGGCGACCCTCTCACCAGCCACGATGGTGCCGTTGTCGGAGTGAGATTTTCGCCCGACGGCCGCTTGCTTGCCAGTGCCAGTTGGGACGGCACCGCGAGACTGTGGAACCCTACAACCCGCAAGCCGATCGGGGGATCTCTAAAGGGCCATGCTGGAGCCGTCACCGAGGTGGAGTTTTCTCCTGATGGCCGACTGCTTGTCACGGCAGGGGAGGATGGCACCGTGCGTATGTGGGACCCGACCACCCGCCAACCAATCGGCGCCCCCCTCACCAGTCACAATGGCGGCATTACCGGAGTGAGGTTTTCTCCTGATGGCCGACTGCTTGTCACGGCAGGGGAGGATGGCATCATGCGTATGTGGGACCCGACCACCCGCCAACCAATCGGCGGTCCTCTTGCGAGCCATACCGGCCCCATTGTCGGGGTGAGGATTTCACCCGATGGCCGCCTATTAGTTACGGCGAGCGAGGATGGAACTGTACGTATATGGGATCCAGATACCCGCCGGCCGATCGGTGACCCATTAACCAGCGAAACGGACGCGTTCTTGGGGATATCGAACTTCTTTGACAGCCGTCTGCTGGCTACTGCTGGCTGGGACGGCACTGTGCAACTTTGGGACTTAGCCACCTGTCAGTCAATCGGTGTCCCTCTCACAGTCCACGGCAGGCCTATCTTCGCAGTGGCACTCTCTCCCGACGGACAACTGCTGGCCACCGTTGGTTGGGACGGTACTGCTCGGGTGTGGCCATCTCCTCATTTGTAATCATGTAAAACCGCGTTGCCGTACTCCGCTGCCGTACACAGCACCCCGGCCGGTGGCTCGCCCCGGTATCCGGTGGCAAGGGGACCCGTACCGCAGGGCCGCTAGGCTCGAGGAACGGAAGCCCCGCGGCAGTCGATCGCCCCGACCGGCTACGGCTCGCGCCGAAGTGGCGATCGTCACGGCCGCCACCACGACGACATCAGCGAAAAGCTTTCTTGTGAGGTCTGTCGCCTGATGATCGCAAGCGCGTGGGCGGCGCTGGCCGTGACCGGCCGAAGAGCCGCAGCGCGGCCAGCGACCGCCCGACGCGCGGCGAGGCGCCGAAGGCGGCTCGCCTTTAAAGACGTACAGATATTTCTCATTCAGCCGATGACGGCTCGTCTTCCGGCTGGTCTTGGTCGTCGCCTTCGGGCTCGATGTGCTCGGGCGGCCCACCTGTCTTGGGGTCGGCCACGAAGGTCCCGATGTTCTTCACGGTGTAGACCAAGCCCTCGGCGATGAGGGCGTTGATGACCTTGCGGGCGGTTCGTCGAGCGATCCCGAACTCCTCGGCCATGCGAGGTTCACCCGGGATAGGACGTCCGGGCTTGTAGTCACCAGCTTGGATGCGGCGGCGCATCTCGGCGAGAACCTGCTCTGACTTGGGCTGATCAGGCCGGAAGTGGATCACAGCCAAGACGATAGGAAGCGACCGGTAGCCCCAGGTCAAGAGACGTTACGATGCGTACCGATAGGAAAGGGTAGGCAGGAGTAGTCAAGAGTGTTTATGCTGCCTGTAGCCGTCAAGGTGGGTCCCTCAAGATCTAGGGTCCTGACCTGGCCGTCTGTGTTCGGTGACTCCGGTCTTGGGGGCGTGATGCGACAAGACGAGACGACCGGTTCGACAGGAGGTGGGACATGAACGCGCCGTTCGTCGGTGACGTGGAGCCAGTGGACGCGGTGCAGGAGCTCCGCGCGGCCCTGGCTGAGCATCGGATCGCGGGTGATGTCCACTACGGGTACGGCCTGGCGTTGGTGTCTGTCCGGGGCGGGCTCACCATCTGGTGTGACGGACAGCATTTCCGGTGGCGGGTCGGCTGGAATCAGAAGCGTCGGAGGGCTGTCTACAACTGGCATCCCGCGCTGGAGCCCGCTCGGGCTGCTCGACGGATCGCCCTCTACTACGCCGGTCTTCGTAAGCAGCGCGCACACCGAACAGAGGAAGCCTCGTGATCGCCCTGGACGAGTGCGTGAGTCCACACGTGGCGATGACTCAACGGGAGCATGTCCGGCTGGCGTGGCACTCTCCCTCCAAGATGTTGGACCGAGCGCGGCCGGTGTCCTGGACCTGCTGGTGTCGGGCGACGGTGTATGAGCTGTGCGTGGGCGGAGGCCGTGCGTTCCTGCGGCGAACCATCCAGCTCGACGGCGGGCACGAGATCCGCGAGACCTTGCCTGTGTCGATCAGTGAAGCTGGGGTGATCTGGACGGTGCTGCTGTCTGGGAGAGCCCGTTAAACGGGCGTGGCGGCGTTGCCGTGGAGGGAGGCGCCGCCACGCCTTCGCCGGAAGCCAACCAGACGGCTTCTGGCCCGTGCCTCCCCGTTCCGGAAACCATGGCAACCGCCCATGGAGATGTCCTGTCGAAGAAGTGCCTCGTCCGCGGTGTCCGTTCATCCATGATGGACGCCGTCATCCCACACCAACCCCAGAGACGAGAGCACTTCCAACAGGGACAGGCCCATGCGGTAGCCAGGAACGGGGAGGCGCGGACAACACGAGACCAGCAACCAGAGCAAGCGGAGACGGAAGGATGACGGTCCTGACTGTGGCTTACGGACTTGCTCCTGGTGGCTGCTCGCATGGCTCGGTGTCCTGGACGTCGACCCCTCAGGGGATGTGGACGGGGGCCAAGTGCGACAGCTGCGGGACCTGGTGGCGGCTGGACCTGATCCCGCCGGACGTCGCAGCTCGGCTCACGGGGGGTTCGCCTCCTCGTGAGAACGCCCGGCCGTTCGTAGCCGGTCGTAGGCCGTCATGATCTCCCGGGCGGCGGCGTCGGCGCTGAGTTGGTCGGTATGGATGCGCAGATGAAAGAACCCTTTGTCGGTGTTGGCCTCCAGGTCGGCGAGCGTCTCGTCCCATGCGGCCAGGCGCTTGCCGGTGTCGGCGTCCCCACGGTCGTGGGATCGCTGCTCGGTCACCTCGCGCGGTACCCACAGCAGCACCCGAAGCCAGGAATCCGGTTCGCGTCCGACCAGTCGGCGGAGGTCGGCGATGTTGCCCATGTGTGCGATCGGCACGATTCCGGCGGTGGTCAGGTCGTCGATGCTCTGCTGGTCGACGGCGTAGGTGTTGCCGTAGCGGTGCGTCTCGACGACCAGGCGGCCCGCGCCGCGCAACGTGGCCAACCGCTCGGCGGTGACTAGCTCATACCCCTCGGCTCGGCCGGTTCCGGCCTTGAGCTTGGGCAGCAGCACGAACCGCAGATCCAGCCGGTAGAGGGCGGTGGTGATGGTGTCCTTGCCGCTGGCGGGCGGGCCGTACAGGACGATCCCAATGGGGCTCATGCCAGGATCCGTTTGAGTGCCTCGCGGGTCTGGTCGGCAAGGCTGATCGCCGAACCTAGGCGGTTGTCGACCGTGACGTGTGCGGTGGGCGGGCTCTTGTCGGTGTCGATGCCTGCGGCGTACTGCTCCCAGTTGCTTAGCTTCCACGCGTCGCGGGCGGCGCCGCGGAACTCGATGTACTCGCGCATCGATTCGGGATCGCACCGGACCCAGATGGCCGCCAGGTCGATGCCCTTGGCCGCGCACCGGTTCTCCAGGCGGGTGAACCACGCCTCGTCCTTCAACTCCGCGATGAACGGGGCCGACAGGATGGAGGAGGTGCCGACGTCGAGGTTGTCCCACGCGGTCTCCATCAGGCACCGGTACTCCAGCGGGCGGACCTCCTTGAGGTACAGCTCGCTTTGGCGGTCGTTGGGGTCGCTGCCCAGGGAGACGAGGAGCCGCTCGACGATGGAGCGGGTCAGGGAGTCCTTGTCGAGGAATGCCCAGCCGGTGATGTCGGACAGGAAGCGGGAGAACTCGGTCTTGCCGGATCCGGCGTACCCGCCGACGAGGACGAGGATGGGCTTGGGGCTGCCTCCGCCGTGGCGTCGGCGCCAGGCGTCGACCACTCGGCTTCTCAGCAGTGCCTGTGGAGAGCCGTCCGCTTCGATGTCGCCGTGGGAGACCTTGGTGAATGTCTCCTCGATGACCTGGGCTGCGGCGTCGTCGGCTGCGGGATCGGAGGGGGCAGGCAGATCGGAAATCACGATTTCCGCTTTCTGTGATTCACCCGGCAAAGCAGGACGAAAGCCTAGTTCGGGCTCGGTGGCTTCGTAAAGGAGACAATAGGCGCGTCGGTAATGGGGGCCTGGGTATCCGGTGCCCTGCTCGTGTCCCCAGAGGGTTTGGAAGTTGGCGGCCGGTACGGCAAGGCCGTGGCGCAGGGCTGTTTGGCGTAGCCGTTCGCCTGCGGCTTCCAGGGTGAGCCCGTGGGCTTCCCGGTGTTCCCGCAGGCGGGAAGGGGTCCAGCCCTGACGCTGGGTCGTCTTCATTGCATACCTTCGCCTTCACACTCGGGGGCGGTGTGTGGTCGTGCAGGTGAAAACGCTCGTGTAAATCGCCGGTAAGGCAACCTGAAGAAGCTTAGCTAGATCGTCGTGATACAGAAACTCCGCAGCTCACGGTGAACTTGCGTCATCCCGAAAGGCGAAAAGCGCCGGGGAACGCGAGGAGAGCACGATGAGCGCAGACGAGGAACGGATCCTGCGGGAGTTGGCCGCGATCCGGGAAGAGCTGGATGAACTGGCCTGTCGGGTCGGCCAGATCACTTCGGCGCTTGGAAGACCGCCGACTCCAGAGCGGCGAGCCGATCCCCCAGCTCTTTGAGGCTCTGGCGCATCTGGGCGAGTTGGTCCAGAACTTCGGCGCTCACGCCTGACGGTTCGGGCTCGGTGGCTGCGGCGGGGACCTCGCGGACGAACACTCCCTTGCCCTGCTGGCCGATCACCGTGCCCTCGGTGCGCAGAACGCTGATCGCGGACTTGACCACGCTGGCGGAGACGTCGAAGCGTTCGCACAGTTGGGCGATGGACGGCAGCGCCGTACCGGTGGGCAGTGCTCCGCTGCGGATCTGGTCGCGCAGCTCGTCGACGATCTGCAAGTAGGCCGGTCGGCCGGTCTTCTCCACCATCTGCGCTCGTCTCGCCTCGTGTTGGTGCGTCCGTTGCATCTGACGCATCTATCGCGCTTGGCGCGTCTATCGCGTCTGACGCGACTTGCTGCATCTCCAGTTCAGCACACCCCGGTAAAGAAACCAACCAAGCCTGCGAAGTACTCATTGACAACTTAGAATTCCAAGTGTTCCATGTCTTCTAAGCAGTCCACCTAGCAAAGGAACGATCATGCGCACCATCCCCATCCCCGTCGACGTCACCAAACTCCAGATCACCTGCGTCAAGGCTGCCAAGCCCCGCCTGGTCAGCAAGGAGACCGGCGAGATCAAGCGCGACAAGGACGGCAACGTCATGTACGAACTCACCCTCCTGTTCGAAGACGAGTTCAACCGCATGGAACTGGTCAAGGTCAGCATCACCCCCGAACCGCAGATCACCGCCGGTGAAGAGGTCGTCCCGGTCGGCCTGGTCGGCTACGTCTGGGAACAGAACGGACGCTGGGGCATCGCCTACCGGGCGCAGTCCTTCGTCCCCGCCGGTTCCGCCGGAACGGGGGCGGACCTGTGATCGACCTCCACCACCCTCTCCTCAAGGTCCTCGCCGTCCTGGTCGCCCTGATCCTGTGGCGGCGCTGGGCTCCGGTCTCCTACTGGTATCTCTTCGTCTTCCCTCGCAAGGCCGTCTGGCTGCGCTGGAACTGGCGGCACGTCGCCACCGGCTGCGGACTGACCAAGAAACGCCACCGCTGGTGGTTCACCACCGTCCCCGGCCTGATCGCCTCGACCGGCGTCGTGCGGGTCAAACGGCGCTTCCAACGGGTCGAGGTCGACACCAAACCCTGGATGAGCCTGCCCCGCCCCGTACGGCACGGCTTCCGCATCACCTTCCACCTGCTCGACGGCCAGATCCCCGACGACTACGCCAAGGTCTGTGAACGTCTCGCGCACGCCTGGCGGATCGAGGCGGTCCGCGTCGTCGGCTCCCGCCCTGGCCGCGTCACCCTCCAGGGGATCACCCAGGACCCTTTAATCCACGTCGCACCCGCCGTAGCTCCGACTGAACCTCGCGACGGCTGGCGCGCCGATGACCTACTGCGGCCAGTCGTCGGGGTGCTGGAGACCGGAGCGGCCTGGCGGATGGACCTGCGGCTCATCCCGCACTGGATGAACGCGGGCGCCACCCAGTCCGGCAAGTCCAACCTGATCAACGCACTCATCGTCGGCCTGGCCCCGCAACCGGTCGCCCTGGTCGGCTTCGACCTCAAGGGCGGCGTAGAACTGTCGGCTTACACCGCCCGGCTCACCGCACTGGCCACCACCCGCGCCGAATGCCTCGACCTGCTCAGCGACCTGATCGCGGTCATGGGCGCCCGGATGCTGGCCTGCCGTCGATACGGGGTGCGCGACATCTGGCAACTCCCCGACGCCTCCCGCCCCATCCCGGTCGTGGTCCTGGTCGACGAGGTGGCCGAACTCTTCCTCACCGCCGACAAGGCCGAAAAGGACCAGGTCACCCGTACGGCTACCGCCCTGCTGCGGATCGCCCAGCTCGGCCGCGCCTTCGGAATCCACCTGATCCTGTCCGGCCAGCGCATCGGCTCCGACCTCGGCCCCGGCGTGACCGCGCTACGTGCCCAGATCGGCGGGCGTGTCTGCCATCGGGTCAACGATCCGGAAACCGCGGTGATGACGCTGGGCGACCTCGACCCTGACGCGCTGGTAGCTGCCCGGTCCATCGCGCCGGAACAGCCTGGCGTGGCGGTGATCACCGGTTCGGACGGCCGGTGGTATCGGGCGCGGTCCGGCTATGTCTCGACCACTGCGGCCGAGCAAGCCGCCGGCACCTACGCCGACGTGACCCCGTCCTGGCACCAGGTCGCCGCCTCCGGTCTCGGCCATGAACTGCCCGGTGCCGACAGCACCCCCGAACTCGCTGCCTGACCTTCTCCACGCTCGAAGGGAGGAACCCCGATGACCACGACAGCGCCTCGCCTGGCCGTACGGCTGGCCGATGCCGGACCGGTGCTGATCCTCGCCCTGATCGCCGGGGCGGGCAGCTTCACCCACATCCGCGACACGGCCACTGAACACGGACAGTCCGGACCGATGGCCTGGGCGGTGGCGGTCTGCGTCGACCTCACCTGTGTCATGGCTGCACGGGAACGGCAGCGCGACAAGAAGAACGGACGTCAGCGAGACGGCTGGGTCACCTGGCCAACCCTCGTCCTCGTCGGCGGGATCGTTCTGTCGCTGGCCGCGAACCTCGCTCAGGCAGAACCGTCCGCCTGGGGGTGGATCACTGCGGCGACCCCGGCGGGGGCGTTCCTGATCGCGGTCTCCATGCTCGAACGCCGCGCCACCGAACCCCGTCCCGAACCATCCCCGGAAGCCGTTCCCGTTCCCGTCGCCGTCGCCGTCCCGGAGATCGTTCCCGCGGCGGACGCCGTACCGGAGACCCAGAACGACCCCACCACCCTCTTCCCGCTCCCTGATCCAGCCGTTCCCGGCCAGAACGACCAGAACAGCGCCAGTACGGCTGATCCGCTCCTGGACTACGCGCGCCGCGTCGCCGACGAACACCACACCCGGCACGGCAAACCGATCACCCGCGACCTGCTGCGCACCCGCCTGGGCGTGTCCAGTCAGCTCGCCTCCGACCTGCTGCGCACCCTGCGCGACAGCTCCGAACCCGCCTGACACGAAGGGAAACGACCATGACCCCCACCGACCCCCGCGCCACCCTCATCGACGGCCTGCGCGACCTGGCCGCCTTCCTGGAAACCAACCCCGACGTCCCCATCCCCTTCTCCGTCACGGTGCACCACTTCCCCGACGGAACCGACGACGAGATCCGCGCCGAGATCGACGGCATCGCCGAACTCCTCGGCACCGACGTCGACCCCGGTGACGTGGGCTACGACCACTACCGCACGGGCCTGCCCTTCGGGCCGGTCCAGTACTCGGCCGTGGGCATCCTCACCCACTCCCGCGCCCGCCACGACGCCGACAGGTCTTACGCGGGCTGCATCACCCCCGCCCCCGTTGCCGCCCCCATCGCCCCGCCCCACGCTGCCTGAAAGAGAGAACCCCCATGCGCATCCGCATCGACGGCACCTACGCCGAACTCGTCCACGCCGCCAATACGATCCGCAAGGTCCTGCCGATCGGCTCGATCTCGCCGATCTTCCCGGTCCACGAGCGCCCCTATACCTGGCGCGTGTTCCTCAACACCGCCCCCCAGCGCGACACCGGGAGCTGGACCGCATGACCGATGACCAGGAAACCCGGCCCGTCGACCTCGTCCCCCAGCGCTGGCAGTGCTGCGACTGCGGCGGGACCGGACTCGACGGCTACGGCCAGACCTGCGACCTGTGCGAGGGCCTCGGCTTCTGCTGAGCCTCGGCGCCCCCGGCGTGACCACACATCCGCCAAGACGCTCGTCACGTCGGGGGCCATCCCGCACCGAACCTCACAGCCCGGAAGGGACGCGCCCCATCATGCCAAACACCTACGCGGTAGCCGGGATGATCACTCGGCTCCACGACCCCCAATACGAACGCTGGGCCTCCCAGATCCGCCGGACCGGCGGCTGCCGACAGCCCATCCACCTCCGCGGCCACGTCTTCCACCTCGACCCCGCCACCGGCCAGCGCCTGCACAGCTACAGCACCGCCACCGAACCGGACGGCATTCTGCGCCTGCCCTGCAAGACCCGTCGGGCCTCACGCTGCCCGGCCTGCGCCGAGACCTACCGGGCCGACACCTACCAGTTGATCCGCGCGGGCCTGGTCGGCGGCAAGGGCGTCCCCGACTCGGTCACTGCGCACCCCTGCCTGTTCGTCACCCTCACCGCCCCCTCCTTCGGCACCGTCCACACGCGACAGGAGAAGAACGGCACGGTTCTGCCTTGTCACGCTCGGCGGGACGCGGTCGCCTGCCCGCACGGGCGGGTCATGTCCTGCACGGCTCGGCACGGGGCCGACGAGGGATGCCTTGGCGAACCGCTCTGCCCGGACTGCTACGACTACGCCGGATCGGTGCTCTTCAACGCCATGTCCCCGGAACTGTGGCGGCGCTTCACCGAAGCACTCCGGCGCCGCGTCGCCAAACTCGGGGGCCTGACGCTCCGGGAACTGCGCGACCAGGTGACGATCTCCTTCGCCAAGGTCGCCGAGTACCAGCGCCGCGGCGTCGTCCACTTCCATGCCGTGATCCGCCTCGACGGCCTGGACGGGCCTGCCTCGGCTCCTCCGGCCTGGGCGACGGCCGACATGCTGGCGGACGCCGTACGGCATGCCGCTTCAGCCGTCGCGGTCACCACCCCCGCGGCGGCCGATGAGTCCGCTCGGGTCCTGCGCTGGGGCACCCAGCTCGACACCCGCGAGATCGCCATGGACGGCGACCTCACCGAACAGGCCGTCGCCGCCTACATCGCCAAGTACGCCACCAAAGCCGCCGAATGCGTCGGCACCCTGGACCGGCGCATCAACCCCCTCGACGACCTGACCGCCTTCGACCTCCGCGACCACCCCCGACGACTCATCGCCGAGTGCATGCGCCTGGGCGCCCTCGACGAGCTGGCCGATCTCCGGCTCATTCAGTGGGCTCACATGCTCGGCTTCCGCGGCCACTTCTCGGGTCTGGCAAGATTTTCGTGATGGGGTGACGGTGAGTGCTCGTGATCATGCGAGTAGGACCCGTTTCCGCAGGAGTG